>JAHWKV010000059.1 GCA_019347725.1 Actinomycetota bacterium | reverse complement strand
GTGCGGCTTGGGCGTCCAGGCCGAGCGCAGGGAGTATCGCGGTGCCGGTCACGCAGGGGTGCTGGTCGCGTCCTTAGAGGATCTTCTTAACTGGATCCAAGCCCGGGCTACCGGTGGAACGGCAGGCGGGGCGGGGCAGGGCTGCTCATAGGGGTTGAGCTAGTTGCCGGTTCAGGCTGTGGTAGGGGCGGGCTCCAGGAGTTCAGCCCTCGCCTTGAGAGCTGAGACTCTGGCTGCGGCGTCGGTTCGAGTCTGCGAAAAGAAGGCCGGCCGATTTAAAGCTCGACGAGTTCGGCCGTGGGTTTCCCGCCGGTAATCTCCAGCATCGCCACGGTGGGGACTTTGGCCTTGCGCGGGTCACAGACGCTCCCCGGATTCAGGAGCAGCAGGAAGCCGTCATCCTCTACAAGCGGCATATGGGAGTGGCCGAAGACCACCACGCGATGGCCGGGAAACGCCTCGGCCATGCGCTTGCGCCTGCCGTGTTTATCGCCGGAGTCATGGATCACCCCGATCGTTAGGCCGCTGGCTGAGATGGAAGTCTTCAGGGGGAGCTGGCGAGCGAGCTCCGCCGAATCGCAGTTGCCCAGGACCGCCTCTACAGGACCGATTGCTTTCAGCTCATATAAAACCTCGGCCTCGATAAAGTCCCCGGCATGCAGGATGAAGTCAGCGCCTTCGAACAGGCGAAAGACCCGATCGGGGATACGCCGGGTACCCCGGGGCAGATGCGTGTCTGAGATAACGCCGATTCTCATTATGGTCGCCAAGATACCTCTTCGACGGGCGAGTTTCGCTCCTGGCGTGTCCGGGTAAAGGGTGCCGCACCATGTCATCGGACCCCGCCTGCCCGAAGGGCGACCTCGCATGCCGCGGCTAAAGCGCTCCCGGCTTACCGAAGCCGGTATTACGCGCGTCCGGAGGGGCAAGGGATTTTGCTATATCGATCCCGAGGGCGACGTAGTGAAGGATCCCGAGGAGCGACAGCGGATCAAGGATCTCGTAATACCTCCGGCGTGGGACCAGGTGTGGATTTGTCCGTACCCCAACGGGCACATTCAGGCGGTCGGCTACGACGACGCAGGGCGCAAACAGTACATTTACCATCCGAACTGGCGGGCTAAGCGAGATCAGGAGAAGTTCCAGCACATGATCGAGTTCGCGCACTGCTTACCAGACCTTAGGCGCCAGACCAGGCAGAGCCTGATGGAGCCGGATATGGGCCGGGAGCGCGTGCTGGCCGTGGCGGTCAGGATGCTCGACAGGGGGCTGTTCAGGATCGGGGGCGAGCAGTACGCCGCTCGCAACTCCACCTACGGCATCGCGACGTTGCTTAAGCGTCATGTACGCTTGGGTCCCGACTACCAGATTGCTGTCGACTTCCAAAGCAAACACCACAAGCGTCAAAAAATAGTGATAGTGGACCCCGATGTCTATGAGGTCCTCGCGAAGCTAAAGCGACGCCGCAGCGGCAACGAACTCCTGGCGTTTAAGGACGGCGGACGGTGGGTGGACGTTAAGACGACCGACATCAACGACTTCATACGGTCTTCAACCGGCGGAGAGTTCACGTCCAAGGATTTTCGTACCTGGTCGGCCACGGTGCTGGCGGCGGTGGCGTTGGCTAAGCAAGCGGACGAGGACAGCCTTACGGCCCGCCGGCGGGCTGTGAGCTCCGCCGTAAAAGAGGTGTCCGGGTACCTGGGCAATACTCCGGCCGTATGTCGCTCCTCGTACGTGTACCCGCGCATCATCGATGAATATTTTTCTGGAGTGACCATCGCACCGAGGCTGCAGGCGATGGACAGTTCCTCGATGAGCGAGGGGCAGTTGCGGGAGGAGGTCGATGCGTCGGTGCTCGCCCTTATCCAGGGGGAGCTCTCGGGGCGCAAGGCAGCCTAGGTAAAGGCTGGGAAATTTAGCAGGTTTAAGGAAAACCTCCGGGGGTATCACGTTCTCATGTACTTGATGCGTCGCAATGTCCTGGACATGCAGCGGGCCACGTATCGGTCCGCTGAAACAGGAGCAACGGACGTGCTTTCTCAATGCCTCACGTGTGGTGACCTGTCTTGGACGGGCACCGAGGCGGACGCTGTCGACTGCCGCTGTTCGCAGATTATCGAGGTCCCCAGGGTTGCTGCGCAGCGGCGCCTGGAACCTTCAGTCGTATAGTACGCCACAGGGTTTGCTGCGCCAGGCGCCGTGCCTGGCCTCTCTGGTCAGTAGTGGTAATTGAGAAACCACCGGGCAAACTCCTTCACGCCGACCTCCACAGGAGTCGAGGGTGAGAAGCCGACCGTTTCCCGCAGCTCGCCTACCTCTGCTCGGGTGGCCGGTAAGTCGGCGCGTCGCGGCGATTGCCGGCGTGGAATCGCCTCTACTCCCAGGTTCTCCTCCAGGAGCTCGATGATTCGATTGATGGAGACCGGTTCTCCGTGGCCGAGGTTGAACAGCCGGTAGGGGGTACCCGGGTTAACGTCTGTGTCGCTAGACGCTTGAGCTGCAGGAGGAGGGATCTGGTCGCAGGCCTCCACTACCGCCTCCACGATGTCGTCGATGTACGTGAAATCCCGTAGCTGAGAGCCGTCCCCGTAAATGGTTATCGGCTCCCGGCTAGCCATCTTTAGAGCGAATTTGTAGTAGGCCATGTCGGGCCGGCCCCACGGGCCGTATGCGGTGAAAAACCGAAGGCCTGTCGTGGGCAGTCCAAATAGGTGGCTGTACGAGTGAGCCATTAGCTCGTTCGACCGCTTGGTCGCGGCGTAGACGCTGACCGGGTGCCCGGCGGGAGCGTCGATCGACCAGGGCAGCGGGGCTTGAGCTTCATATACAGAGCTGGACGAGGCGTAGACCAGGTGTTTAACCTCCGAGAGCCTGCAACCTTCAAGGACGTTCATCATCCCGACCACATTGCTTTGTACGTATGCCAAGGGATCCGTGGTCGAGTGGGCGACGCCGGGTTGTGCGGCCAGGTGGATGACGGCTTCAGGACGGCAGCCGCGAAACAGATCTACCGCGGCTTTCGAGTCCGCCAAGTCCTGCTCAATCAGCTCGAAACCCGGGCGACCCAACAGCCGGTTAACGCGATCTCGCTTGAGGGTCGGGTCGTAGTAGGGGCTGAAGTTGTCCACGCCCACCACCTGCCGTCCGTTCTGCAACAGGGTTAGGCACAGCTGCGCGCCGATAAACCCGGCTGCACCGGTTACCAAGTAGCTCTCATTGGGCAATGAGACGTCGATCGTCTTAGTAGTGCCTAACATCGGTACGAAGCCTAACCTAAGACGGCTGATATTTGGAAGCCTACGGAGGATTGCATGGCCATGCCGGCAAGGCTCTGACAAATTGAGGACGTCAACCGGTTCTTGCTGTCGGAGCACGGATTGCGCCACGCATAACCCAGATACTCGGCAACCGGCTAGCGGACATGGAAAGTCGCCTGTCGGACTCGGTGTTCAAGACCGCACCGCAGCGAGTGGCTACAACATTGATGAAGCTAGCGGGTCCCCGGACGATGGGTCTGGCCGTACGGCCGCAGGTGTCGCTCACCCACGAGCAAATCTCGGCGCTGGCGGGTACCTCGCGAGAGACGGCCACCAAGGTTTTGGGAGACCTGGCCGATCGGGGCCTGATCCGGTTGGGCGGGGGTCCAATCACCTTGCTGGACGCCGAAGGCATAGCCGATGAAGGCGGCTAGTAAGCCGCATCACGGCCGACTTACGTTAAAGCCGGTCAAGGGATATCCTTTTGCCCCAAATCGGGGCATGGGAGGGGGCTTGCGCTTATGGCCAAACGCTATTCCAGACGGGACTTTCTACGGTTTTCGGCACTGACCGCAGTCGCGGCGGCTACCGGCTGCAACCGTTCATCCGGGCCGACTACTAACGCCACTTCGGCGTCCGGACTTTCGGGCGATCTGAGGATTTTGCAGTGGAGCCATTTCGTGCCGCGCCACGACGACTGGTTCGGGCCGTTCGCGCAGGAATGGGGCGAAAGCGTGGGTGTCAACGTAACGGTGGACCACATATCTCTGGCGGAGCTGCCGCCGAGGGCGGCGAGCGAGATCTCGGCCGGGCAAGGCCACGATCTCATCGAGCTGCTGTCCCCTCCGGCCAACCTGGAGCCGAGCGTGCTCGACCTCACCGACATCAACGAGGAGGCCCAGCGCCGCCACGGCGAGCAGGTCGGTTTGTGCACCCGCAGCAGCCTCAACCCCACCACCAACAAGTTCTACGGCTTTTGCCACGGGTGGGTGCCGGATCCGGGCAACTACCGCCGCAGCCTGTGGGAGCAGGTCGACATGCCCGATGGGCCCGCCACGTACGAGGACCTGCTCACCGGCGGCGGGCAGATCCTCTCGGAACTGTCGGTGGCGCTCGGTCTGGGGATGTCGAACGAGATCGATTCGAACATGGCGGCCCGAGCCATGATCTGGTCGTTCGGAGGCTCGATTCAGGACGAGAACGAGAATGTGGTTCTCAACTCACCCGAGACCGTCGAGGCGGTCAGCTTCATGAAGCAGCTATTCGACTCGGCGATGACCAACGAGGTCTTTGGGTGGGATGCGGCCTCCAACAACCAGGGGCTGATTGCCGGAGAGCTCTCCTACATTCTTAACTCCATCTCCGCCTACCGTTCGGCGCAGACGGCCAACCCCGAGGTGGCCGACGACGTTTTCTTCACTCGGCCGCTCGAAGGTCCTGGAGGGACGGGCTTGGCCTCCGAGCACGTAATTCCCATCTACGTGGTCCCCGAGCACGCCGAGAACCCGGAAGCGGCCAAGGAGTTCATGCTCCACCTGGTGGGCAACTACGACCAGGCGACCGATAACTCCGAGCTGTACACCTTCCCGGCGTTTCCCTCTACCGTGCCAAACTTGGACGAGTGGCTGGACGATGATCCTTACGAGTCCAATCCTGCCGACAAGCTGGCGTTGCTCAAGGATGCCGACCAATGGAGCACCAACGTGGGCCATCCGGGTCCGGCCAGCGCGGCGATAGGGGAGGTGTTCGGCACCTTCGTCATCCCCCAGATGATGGCCAAGGCCGCGCGGGGAGACCTCACGCCGCAGGAGGCGGTTTCCGAGGCGGAGGCCCAGGTAAGGACCATCTTCGATCAGTGGCGTGACCGGGGCCTGGTGGGTGGCGATTCGTAGGAGGCTCTTGCGCGGAGCGCCGATGGTTCCGCTCCGGGCAGCAGTATGGCCGTAGTCGAGGCCAGGAAACTAACGAAGCGTTTCGACGGGCACAGCCCGGCGGTGGACGCGCTGGATCTGGTGACCGGCGACGGCGAGTACCTGGTACTGCTCGGTCCGTCGGGCAGCGGCAAGAGCACGCTATTGAGGCTGATTGCCGGTCTGGAGAAGCCCACCTCCGGCGAGGTGCTGATCGGCGGCAAGGAGGTCGCCGGTCTGCCTCCTCGGGACCGAAGCGTGGCGATGGTCTTCCAAAGCTACGCGCTCTACCCCCACAAGACGGTCGCTCAGAACATCGACTTTCCCCTCAAGGCGCAGCGCATCCCGGCGGCGCAGCGGAAGCAGAAGCTCGATTGGGCGGTGGATATCCTCGACATCCGCAGACTCCTCAACCGCAAGCCCCGTCAGCTCTCGGGCGGGGAACGCCAGCGGGTGGCGCTGGCGCGGGCTCTCGTGCGGCAGCCGGAGGTTTTCTTGCTGGACGAGCCCCTGAGCAACCTCGACGCCAAGCTGCGCACCACCGCTCGAGACGACCTCAAGCGGTTCCAGCAGGACGTCGGCGTAACTACGATCTACGTGACCCACGACCAGGTCGAGGCTATGGGCCTCGGGGACCGCATAGCCGTGATGGACTCCGGTCGCATCCGCCAGCTGGGCACTCCGCAGGAGATCTACGACGAGCCCGCCGACGCGTTCGTAGCCACCTTTGTCGGCTCGCCGCCCATGAACATCGTCCGGATGGAGTCCGCACTCGTGGGATTTCGACCGGAAAGTCTGGTTACAGAGGACTCGGCGCCTCCCGGAGCACTGCCCGTTAGGCTGAACGTGGAGCGAAGCGAGTTCCTGGGATCGGACGTGCAGGTGATCGGCTGGCTCCGCGAAGAGACCCAGCGCGTGATAGCGGTGATGCCGGCCGGCGCTGCGGTGCCGGAACCGGGTCCGGTCGACTTTGCCGTTGCTCGATCGGCCCTGCGCTTCTTCGACCCCGTGACGGGCCGGAGCGCCGAGACACAGCCGCTGCCCGACGGGTTGCAATGATGCGGGACGCTGGCATCCTGCAGCGCGATGTCCTCGCCTGCCAGGAACGGTCCCGCGGGCACCGCGATTTGCGCCCTGGGGCCGACGGATGCCAGCACGTCGACAGGCTGGCTGTAGGTGTCCACGTCGATGCCGTCCGTGACGCGCAGGGTGACAAGGTGCGGGCCGGCGCGGGGGAACGCCAGCGACGCGTTCTGGTCCCGGGTGGCCAGGACGCCGTCCACCAGCCATTCCCAAGAGACGATG
>JAHWKV010000058.1 GCA_019347725.1 Actinomycetota bacterium | reverse complement strand
GAGCAGTAGCGTGCCGGGTTCGACATCCGCAAAGACCGGCGTCGCGCCGACGTAGAGCGCGGCGTTCGCGCTCGCCGCAAAGGTCATCGACGGTACGATCACCTCATCGCCCGGCCCGAGTGCCAGCGCGTGCATCGCGGCATGTAGAGCGGCGGTGCCGCTCGAGACGGCTACGGCTTCCGCCGCTTCGCACGATACGGCGAACGCGTGCTCGAACTCGGGAACGACCGGTCCGGTGGTCAGCCAGTCCGAGCGCAGCACCGCCGCGACCGCGGCCACGTCGTCGTCATCGATCCACTGTCGGCCGTATGGGAGCAGCTCGGCGCGAACGGGCGCACCGCCTTCCATGGCCAGAGCATGATCTCCCGTAGACGTCACCGGGCCGTTACCATCGAACTCTATGCACCCGTTTGGAAAGCCCAACACAAGCGCCGGCTCGAACACACCGCCCGCGCCGCGGCCGCAGGCGAGCGCGTCGACCGGCAGCGACACCACCTCCCAGTCTAAGAAGAGCCTCTTGGCGGGGCTGAAGAACCGCAAGAATCAGAACCAGGGCCCGGCCGGCCCCTCTGCACCTAAGCCCCCCAAGGAACCGAAGAAGAACCACAAGGGTCTGGGCGCACTTAGCAAGTTGATCCCCAAGGCCGATGCTCCCGCTCCGGCGCCAAAGCCGTCTCCACCGCCGTCGATACCCAAGCCCAACCCAAATGCGCGCCGGTTCACCGCCCCGTACAACTACATTGCTCCCACCGCCGGTTCGGCCCCGTCGTCGACTACACCGGCGGCCCCAAAGGGAAGCCCGCACAGCCCGTGGAACCCTACGAGCTCATTTCGGCCCTCTATGCCGGGCGTTCCCACACCGCCCAAGCCCGCTTCACACGAGCCAAGCGGCGGGGAGAGCTCTTCGCCGCCCCGCGGTTACACGCCTCCTGCGGATTTCCATCCCTCTACCTCGCCTTACGCGTACCGCCCGGAGGACCCGGCTGCCGGCTCGGAACGGCGCCCTTTCACTACACCTGCCGACTTGCCGGACTCCTCGGTAACCAACCGCGGGGAACCCAACGAGCGCTCGGGCGGGACGCCGGACCTTTCGATCTTTGGCGGCAAAGTACCCCTTGCCCCGCAGGGAGAACGCCAGCCTGCCGCCGAGCCCACCGCAGAAGCTGAACCGACGCAGCAGATGCCGGAGGTGAGCAGGGCCTTGGAAGCAGTCGATCAGGCAGCCGGGGACCATTACGACTCGGAGCAGGAAGCCGCGCAGGAGGAACCGGCCGATTCCGCACTGCCGGAGAGAATAGAGCCGTGGAGGTTCGAACACCCTGCCGAATTCCCGCCGGCCGTCGAGCCGCAGCCCGACGATCGGTCCAAAGCAAATCCGAGACGGACGCAGAGCGCCGCCTGGGACGAGTTGGCCCCCGAGATGCGCTCCGACCGCCCGGCTCGGCCCCTGTACCGAATCGAAGATCCTATGGTCAAGGACGAGCCGAGATCTGCAATCGAGCAGGAGCAGCCGGCAGAGTACCTGCAACTGCGCTTCGCGAACCCGCAGCTTCGCTTTGACGTCGACTCCGAGGGCCCTCAGCTTCGCTTTGGTGAGGACCTCGCGGACCGGTACGAACCAACTACGCGGAGCGAACCACCGGCCGAGGCCGCCGGCCCGGCGTCGGAGCGGGAATCCGCGGACTGGCGCTATGAGCCCGAAGGGTACGAGAACGAAACCCGGCTTTTCGGCGGACGTGACCACGCTCTGGTCGATTGGGCGGCTATCGACGATGCGGAACATCGGGAAGCCGGCGGTCACGCCGGGGCGGAACCCAAGAACAATGAGGAACGGGTATTGCAATGGCAGTCGGGCGGCGAGCAGGTGGTCGCTGCCGAGCGCCGAGCTTCGATTCTCAAGAACACCAGCGCCAAAGCCAAGGTGAAAGCGGCCGACGAGGCGATGATCGTCGAAGACGGGCTGGTCTACGTCCTGGTGGACGACGAGGGACAGCCCGTACTCAATTAGCTAGCTAATTGGGGAACATCCTTTTAGGTACGGCGTCCTGGACCGACAAAACCCTCATCCAGAGCGGGGCGTTCTACCCGGCTAACGCCAACACGGCCGAAAAGCGCCTGCGCTTTTACGCCAAGACCTTCCCCATAGTGGAGGTTGACTCCACCTATTACTATCCGCCCACCGACCAGGCGGTGCTGGCGTGGGTCAACCGTACGCCCGACGAGTTCACATTTCACATAAAGGCCTACTCGCTGCTCACCAAACACCCGACCAGGCCCAACTCCCTGCCCAAGGACATTGCGCGGCAGGGCGACGAACCCAAAGGAAAGTTCGTCTACTCCAACCATCTGCCCGAGAAGGCCATGGACGAGGTCTGGAGACGTTTCGCCGCCAGTCTTATGCCGCTACACTCCACGGGTAAACTCGGAGTCGTGCACTTTCAGTTTCCTGAATGGTTTTTGCCGGGAACGCAGAGCCGCAACTACATAGTCGAGTGCCAGGAACGGCTGCACGACTACCGCATCGCGGTGGAGTTCCGCAACGGTTCATGGTTCAACGAGAAGAACCTGGACAGGAGTCTGGACTTTCTGACTACCCACCAGATCCCTGTGACCAGCGTCGACATGCCACAGGGATTCCGCTCCTCCATGCCGCCCATCGCCGTGGCCACCGCCAAAGACCTGGCCTACGTCAGGTTCCACGGGCGCAACACGCAACAGTGGGACAAGCCCCAGGAGATTGCAACACCTCGATTCGCGTACCATTACTCGCAACAGGAGCTTTCCGAATGGGTGCCCAAGCTCCAGGAGCTGTCGAAACAAAGCGACGAGGTACATGTACTAATGAACAACTGCTACAAGGACTACGCCGTCACCAACGCCCAAGATCTCGCCAACCTGCTGGGGGAAGCGCACTAAGCCATGGGCACCATCCGCCTGGAGACCACATGGGACGAGGGCGCCGTAAACCAGCTGCTGACCCGGGCGTTCGGCCGGCGGGCTGAGTCCGAGCTGTTGGACCGCTTGCGCTCCTCCGGTGCCACCGTCCCCCAGCTTTGCCTGGTGGCCGACCAGAACTCGGTGATCGTCGGTCACATCTGCTACAACCACGTCACGCTGGAGTCGGACCCCCCTACAAAAGTGGTGGCGCTGGCGCCCATGGCCGTTACCCCGGCATTTCAAAATAAGGGCGTGGGCACGGCTTTGATGAAAGAGAGTCTGGCCCGGGCCGACGCCCGCGGGGTACCGTTGGTCCTGGTGGTAGGGCACCCCGAGTACTACCCCAAGTTCGGCTTTGTTCCGGCCAGATCGATGGGCATCGAGCCGCCCTGGCCGGACATCCCCGACAAGGCCTTTATGGCCAAGCCGCTAACGGCCTACCGGGAACATATGCGAGGACCGGTTCGATACCCGGAACCGTTCGAAGACATATAGCGCAATACTTTCTCGCCCCTTTGCATCCTTGTAAGTAAGGCGCCTTGTAAGTAACGCAGAAAACAAGGATCCATAAGGAGTGTTGCCATGAACGTGGGTGATGGGCAAATTCCGTCAGTGACCGATCAAGCCAAACCCCTGCTGGGCCACATTGCCGGATACGCCAGCCACCGCACCATCGGCATCGGACTGCGCACGGGGCTCGTCGAAGCGCTGGCCCGCAGCCCGAAGAAGCAACGCCACAGAAGTTGGCCGAAGACCTGGAACTCGACGCCTTCTACGCGGCGGTATGGTGCCGCTCCGCGCTCGCCGCCGGGGTTTGCGAACGAGCCGGCGATGGGTACCGTCTTGCGCCGCACATGAAGACCCTGTTGCTCGACGGAGACTCGCCCGCATACGTCGGTGGGGTGTTCTTGGTGTTTGAACAGCGGGAACTTTTCGACCGCTTCGAGGAGGTTTTGGCCTCCGGCGAGCGGCTTTGGTGGGACGAAACCAGCCCGGAATGGATCGCCGGCGTCGCCAGTACGGGCACGCCCTTCTACGCCCGCCTGATACCGGGTGGTCTTTTTGAAGTCCCGGGGCTGCAGGACCGTCTGACGGCCGGCTGCCGCATCGTTGATACCCTCCTGTGGAGCCGGCGACGGGCTGGTGCGGCTAGCCGAGGCCTACCCGAACTGCGAGATAGTCGGAGTCGACGGGGACGCCTATTCGATCGACCTGGCCTGCAAGCGCATCTCCGACGCGGGTGTGAGCGACCGGGTCAGCCTGCATGTCAGTCCGCTCGAAGACATGCGGCTGGACGAGCCGGCCACGCTGGTCATCAACAACATCTCAATGCACGAGTGCCGGGATATCGGTCAATCCACCGAGCGCGTCAGGGAAGCTCTGGAGCCCGGTGGATGGTTTGTAATTTCCGACTTTCCCCTCCCCGACACCGACGAGGGGCTGGCGAGCGTGCCGGGCGCATCATGGGAGGCGTACAGTTCTTCGAGGCCCAGATCGACGACCAGCTTCTACCGCGCCGCGCCTACGACGAGCTACTCTACCGCCACGGGTTCACAGACCTCGGCTCCGTCGAGCTCACCCCGTACACGCTCTGACCTGGGGTCGCCGGGCGTGACCGGGCGGCACGACAGACCAGATCACGGCAGGCTCGACGGCGGATGGGGGCAGCTACCGCGCTACAGCGGCGGTCTGCTCCAGCGCCCAGCTTATATCTGCGTCGCTGACATCTTTGTGTGTGACCATTCGCACTATCCCCCGCCGGTACGCGAGGCACCTGATGCCTCGCTCGCCCATGGCGTGAACGAACTCGTCCGGACCGTAGCCGAGCTTCTCGGTGGTCACCAGCACCATGTTGGTCTGCACGTTAAAAGGCGTAGTGGCGCCCGGGGCAATCTGATCGATGCCCTCCGCCAGGCGCCGGGCGTTCAAATGATCTACGGCCAGACGGTCGATCATGGTGTCCAGGGCAACCAGACACGCCGCGGTCAACACGCCCGTCTGGCGCATCCCTCCCCCGTGCATCTTGCGGAACCGGTGTGCTTCATGAATAAAGTCGGCGGAGCCCACCACCATCGATCCCACAGGGCATCCAAGCCCCTTGGAGAAGCAAAAGGTCATGCCGTCCACCAGCGCACAGTAATCCGACACCGGGACCCCGCTCGCCACCGAGGCGTTGAAAATTCGGGCGCCGTCCATATGGATCTTTAGATCGTACTCATCAGCCACCTTGCGGGCGGCGCGGATGTCATCCATCGGATAGATGGTGCCGCCGGCCAGGTTGTGGGTGTTCTCCAGGGCAATGACCTTTGTCCGGGGAAAGGTGTGCGATCCGGGCCGAATTGCTGACACCAGCGTGTCGGGGTCCAGTACACCCCACTTGCCGGGCAGCGCCCGGGCCTGGATGCCGGCTACCGCGGCCAGCGAGGCTACTTCGTAGTTGAGGATGTGGGCGTCAGAATCGCAGATAACCTCGTCGCCGGGACCCGCCATGGTCCGCAGCGATACAAGGTTGCCCATACTCCCGCTGGGCACGAACAGCGCTGCCTCCTCACCGCACAACTCGGCCACCCGCTCCTGCAGCAGGTTCGTCGTGGGGTCCTCCCAGAAGACCTCGTCGCCGACCTCGGCGTTTGCCATGGCCTCGCGCATCTGGTCCGTGGGCTTGGTGACCGTGTCGGATCGAAGATCCACAATGCGCTCGGATGTCATCGGACTGGCCCCTGTGGTCACGGTTCGACACATAGTCGATTTTAGCTCCGCTGGCCCCTACTGACCGAAGAACCCCTGGGCCAAAGCGTAGAACTCCTCGTCCACCAGCTTCATCGTGCCCACCGCTTCTTGGAGCGAGATCACTTTGATATCGGTGCTCCGCAGCGCCACCATCTTGCCGCGCTCCCCGGCGTGGACTGCGTCGATGGCCGCCACCCCGAATCTGGTGGCCAGTACCCGGTCGAAGGCGCTGGGAGCGCCGCCGCGCTGGATGTGGCCCAATACGGTGTGGCGGGTTTCGAAACCCGTACGGGACTCGATCTCTTTCTCCAGCGCCTGGGCGATGCCGCCGAGACGTGCGTGACCAAAGGCATCCGTGCCCTGACTCTGGGTGGCGAACTCGCCTTCCTCCGGTAGAGCACCTTCCGCCACTACCACGATGGAGAAGTTGCTTCCCTTGGAGTGGCGGTCCTTGAGGTGGCCGACAACCTTGTCGATGTCGAAGGGGAACTCCGGTATCAAAATAACGTCGGCCCCTCCGGCCAGGCCCGAGTGCATTGCGATCCAGCCGGCATGCCGGCCCATTACCTCGCAGACAATCACACGGCTGTGCGATTCGGCGGTGGAGTGCAACCGGTCGATGGCCTCGGTGGCGATGCTGACTGCGGTGTCGAAACCGAAGGTGACGTCGGTGCCGGACAGGTCCTCGTGCGCGAACTCCCGGTCGTCGGCCACGGTCCGGTGACCTCCCTCGCACTGGTCGATGGCGGCTCGCTACGAGCGTAGGCATGGGCTTCGGGTGGGTGAAGGCTGGCGTGCAGGCACGGACCGGGAC
>JAHWKV010000057.1 GCA_019347725.1 Actinomycetota bacterium | reverse complement strand
ATCAGCGTGTTCAGCATGTGAAAAGAACTCTGGTGAGGTGCCTCCCACAGGAAGACCATGCCGGCGTTTTCGGGAAGGTCGGACACGCCCATTAGCCCTATCCGCCGCGACTCGGGGCGCTCGGCTATCTCCACCTCGGCCTCAAGCCGCTTCTGACCGTTATCGTTGAGTATCTGCAGCCTTGTGGTGGGCAGACCCTGCTGCGCGCTAATGGCGGTTTCGGCGGTCGGTTGGATGTTTGCAGGAAGCTCTATAGGCGCTGGAGAGGCGCAGGCGGCCAGTAGGAGGGCCGCTGGTAGAGATAGTCGTCTCGTCAGTTGTGCCATCAAAAGGTGGTTCCTTTCCCGCCGGTGCTTCTATCCTAGGGTGGTGCCGCTAAGCAGCCGAAGCCCTCGAAGCCTGGCGCGCTACCTGGCGCCGGGGGAGCGCGTCGTGCACCTGTGCCGCCGTCATCCGATAATGCTGCTCAAGCCGGTTCTCGTTTGGCTGTTGGGCGTGAGCGCAGTCGGCCTCATCGGCGTTTGGCTGTCCCAGAATACGGGCCTGCACCTGGTGGACGTTACGGCGGTGTGGATCGTCCTCGCGCTCACACTGGTGCTGTGTTTTCGATACCTGCAGTGGTATAGAGAGCGGTATCTGATTACCAACCAGCGGGTTCTGCTGCTGGAGGGAATCGTCGCCGTGAAGGTGTCGGGAGTTTCCCTGGCGAGAGTCACGGAGACGAGCTTCTCCCGATCGGTATGGGGACGCATATTCGGCTACGGGGAGCTGAAGCTCGACTCCGCCGGTGAGCAGCTTGGTTTGGCTACCCTGCGGTACCTGCCCCGGCCGGAGTACGTCTATCGTCTGGTCTCCTCGTTGCTGTACCCCGCCGAAGGACGCGGCCGGTCCGGTCCGAGGACGGTAATCGACCCCAGTGAGCGGGACACCGGGGAGCTGCCTCCGGTGGTGCCGTAGTCTTTGACGTCACGCAAATGACTTCACCCCAGGCCGGAGGGAGGATGACCGTGCGCAGGATCGGGATCATGGGGGGCACATTCGATCCCATTCACAACGGGCACCTTGTCTGCGCCGAAGAGGCGCGCCACCAGTTCGAATTGGACGAGGTGATCTTTGTGCCGGCGGGCAACCCGTGGCAAAAAAGCGGTGTGTCCTATGCAGAGGACCGCTATCTGCTGACCGTGCTGGCCACCGCTTCCAACCAGCGCTTCTCCGTTTCCCGAATCGAGATCGATCGCGCCGGGCCGACCTATACGCACGACACGCTGCGCATCCTCGGTGATTTCTACGCCGGGAGCGCACTATTGTTCTTTATTAGCGGCGCCGATGCGGTGGCCGAAATCCTCTCCTGGAAGGATCCGCAGAGCGTGCTCGACCAGGCGCATTTCATAGCGGCCAGCCGGCCGACCTATGAGCTGGGGCCCAGGTTGCTCGAGTCCTTCGGAGACCGAGTGAGCGTCATGGAGATCCCGGCGCTGGCCATCTCATCCACCGGTATTCGGCAAAGGGTCTCCTCTGGACGGCCCGTTAGGTATCTGGTACCCCGGGAGGTGGATCACTACATCGCAGCGAACGGTATGTACCTGGATTAGGATCCGGGCAAGCTATGATTTAAGTAGTGGGTGTCGAGTAAGGTCAGTCGCCCTCAGTGAGAATAAGAGGTGATGCTAATCACGGATGACTCTAGGTCCCAGGCGCTGGTAGCAGCAGCTGCCGCGTCGGCCAAGAAAGCCGAAGAAATTAAGATCCTCGAGGTTGGGCCCCTCATCTTTATCACCGACTACTTCGTCATCTGCTCGGGTAATAACGAGCGCCAGGTCAAAACCATCTCGGATGAGGTGGTGCGCAAGATGCTCGACCATGGCTACAAGCCCTATCGCCGGGAGGGCGAAAAGGAGCAAAGGTGGATCTTGCTTGACTACCTGGATGTCGTTGTACACATATTCCATTCCGAAGAACGGGAGTTTTACGGCATCGAGCGCCTGTGGGCCGACGCCGACACCGTTGAGCTGGAAGAGGAAGGACGCGCTGCACATCTTGCTTCCTTGCCGTAAAAGCCGGACGCAAATCCCAAGGTCTGCCCATGTCTAGGGGAGGCCGGCGCCGCAAGTCCCGGCGCCGGGTGCCCCCACCCGCCAAGTCTCAACCCGCGTCGCCCTCCGACGCCCCGAGCAAGAAGGACCGAGCCGGCGGCGCTCAGAATGATTCTGGGGTGGAGGTTTCCGTTGTCGAGCAGATGCGTACCCACACAAAGCGCCTACAGACCTTTCCTCCCGACGAGGTTGAGCTGGATGATCTAATCGCCGGGTTGCAAAGCGAGTACGGGATCCCTCCGACTCCCCAGGAGTACCGATTGGTAATCAAGACTCCTTCTGCTGAACCGGAAGCGGCAGCGGATCCGACCACCTCGGTGGCGCAGGAGACGAGCGATGCGACCCCTCCCGGCGGTACCCCTATATCAACGACCGGCCGGCGAAGGCGCCGGCGTCGCAGCACATCGGCATCCGGCCACACTGACGACGCAGCCGATGCCGAGCCGGATCAATCCACCTCCTTGTAATTGCGCCTCCTAAGTCCCGCCGGATGGGGGCCGATCGGCACTGATGCCACCTAATAGAGCTGTGGAGAATCGGCGAAAAAGGAGGTGGCGACGACGAAGACGCAACCAAGGCTCGAGTGTTTTCGTGCCGGACCCGCTCCTAGCACAATTGAGTTAGAAAAAGCTGCCTGTTTAGCGTGGGAAGGTGTACGGTAGCCGTATATTGAAGTACGCACGCGAACGTGAGAGTATTCGGATTCTGACAGTCCAATGTGTATAAAGACGTTTAATAGGTAGCACACAGCAAAGAAACACTTTTAACGCTGCACAATTGTTCCAGCATCCCTTGGGGAGGTAAACGCAGATGAATCGAAGGATTTCCGCGGGACTCGTATTAGGAACAGCATTGATGCTGCTCCTGCCCGTCGCGGCTCAAGCCGACACTACGGTGGTCAACAACAATAGCAGTGGTTCCAGTAGCTCTGCAGCTGCTGCAGGTGGCGGTGGCCACGGAGGCGGAGGCGCCTCGGCTGCGGCGGACACCGCCAACGCCAACAACAGCTCTGTGGTGATTGATGAGGACCACGGCGGTTTTTTTGGTCGTCACTTTGGTAGCGACGACACCACGGTGGTGAGCAACAACTCCAGCAGCTCCAGCAGCTCTGCAGCCGCCGCTGGTGGCGGTGGTCACGGTGGCGGAGGAGCTTCGGCTTCAGCCAGCAGCGACAGCAGCAACAGCAGCAACATTGTCATCGAGGGTTCTGGAACGAGTTTCGGGGACAGGACGAGATTCCACCAGCGTCGCGTTTGTTTCGACGGTTTCTGCAACTTCGAGCGGCGTCCGTCCGTCATCGTTATTCGTGACGATGACGACGACGACAACGGCGACACCACCGGGGACGTAATTGACTGCGCCGGTGCTGACGCCCTGTCGCTGGCGTGCCTGCTCGCTGGTAGCGATCTGCTGAACGACCTCGACCTGGATGCGGATCTGCTCAACGACGCTCTGAACGCCCTGAGCGTTGACGATCTGGCAGACGTGGTTGCCGGCATCCTCGGCACCGGTATCGGCGACGACACCGGAGACGACAGCATCCTCGACGGCCTACTAGGTGGCTTGTAGGTTACTAGCCAAATATGCCCGGGTCCGGCCTCAGTTCTAGGCGGGTTGCCGGGTAACGGCGGATTCATGGAAACTTCGGCCGGCCTCTTAGGGGCCGGCCGAAGTTCTTTTATGCATGGGAGCTGCTGAGGTGATCAAAAGAGTCCTTATCGTTGCATTGCTGGTGCTCGGGGCTGGCTGCACTTCCGCAGGCAACGAGGCGCCTGAGGCGGCGGAGGGTTCGCCTACGCCGAGCCCCACCGAGGCCGCTACCGAAGGAGATGGGCAGTTACGGGTCACGGTTGACTCCTCCGAGGCGGAGTCAATAATCGAGCATTTCAAGGCGGAGGGCCTGCCTGTTGGCGACTATCAAACCTTTACCGGGGACTCCTCCCCGTTTACTGCGGTGGGCGACCGGCACCTTTATACGGACCTGGCTGTGTTCCACGATGAACGGGTGGGAGACGGGCCGGTGATCCTCGACGACACAGATGTCATCAAGTTTGACGAAAGCGGGGGAGCCATCGAGCTTTTTGAGAATCGAGAGGATTTGAACGCCCGCCTCCAGCAGATAGAGGGCGTGCGCGGCCTGTTGGCCGCTCGGGGTGGAGAGCTAGAGCCTGAATTCCAAATCCGTCAGGGGAACATTCTCCTGCGGCTCGGCCACGTTATGGAGGAGTGGGCCGGGGAGTACGAGGCTGCGCTGGCCTCCTACCCGGGTTAGCTCATCATGCCGGAGTTCGCTTACTGGGGTCTGGTGACGCTCCAGGTAATAATCGCCGTCTTCTTGATCTTCCTAATGGTGCGCTTGGTCCGCATCATTCGAAGCCAGGGTGGGACAATCGTGCCTCCGCAGCTCTCGGAGAAGATGAAGAAGAAGTCTCGCCGCAAGGGCCGCTAGCAGCTGGGTATCCCAGGCCGCCTACTCGTCGTCATCCTCACGATCAAAGCAACCGGGGTCATCCATGTCGATCTTGCCGTCTTCATCGTTGTCTTTGCCGTCGTTGCACACCGTAATTGGCCCCGACCGTGCCGGCGTCGGCGACGGTGCCGGCGCCTTAGATGCTGAGGGCGCCGGGGGCTTGGGTGACGGCGAGGGGGAAGGACTCTCTGACGCAGGCACTGCCGGCGCTTCCGGTGAGGGCGACGGCTCCGGCTCCGGCTGCGCTACGGGCGCCGGCGGAGGCTGCGGCGCCGGCGGAGGCTGCGGCGCCGGCGGAGGTGCGGTCGTACGGCGGGTTCTGGTCGAAGTTGGCTGCGCCGACGGCGACTCGGAAGGCGACGGCGATGGTGATGGAGAAGGCGACGCCTCGAGATTGCCGAACGGAAACCGCAGTGGGACCTGTTGCCTGAGATTGGCCGGTTCCTGTTGGGCTGCGGCGGTCTCGGGCGTTTCGGGGTTTTGGAACACGGCGAAGAGGATGAACGGGATCGCCGCCGCGGCGACCAGCAGGCCCATACGCACCAGCGGCGGTACGTCCAAAGAGTTGTACGCCTGCCTGAATCGAGCAGGCTGGGTCTTCAGCCAGCGCTGGAACCTGAGCAGCATGGCCTAACACCCCGGGTCGTCGCGGTGCATGGTGCACACGTAGCGCAACACTGCAAAAGCTGATGACATCGGGGAGGGCCTTTCAGGTGATCCGGTTCAAACGACGTCCCAGTATAACTGGGTCCATTGCGCATCTAAGCACGCCGGTTCATCTCTCCGCTCACCGTCAGATCGCCGAGTAGACCGCCTAGAGGCTCGCCGTCGTCACCGGTGCCGGTTTCGTCCCCCGTCTGATCCCCGTTCCCGGTTCCATCGTTGTTCCCGGTTCCATCGTTGTTTCCGGTTCCGTCTTCTGTATCGTCACCGTTATCGGGCGGTGGCGGTGGAGCTGGCGGCGGCGGAGCCGGTGGCGGGTTCCCTCGCGCGTCGCAATCCACCTCGTGGAAGCCGCCGTCTCTGTATTGGAAACAGGACTGGGTGGACTCGTTTTGTTGGGTCGGCGGCTCAGGCGGCGGCGGAGGAGGAGGTTGTGGGGCCGGTGCCGGCGCCGGCGCCGGTGCCGGTGCCGGTGCCGGTGGCGGCGGAGGTGGCGGGGGTGGTTGCGGTGCGCTCGACCGAGAGCTCCGGGAGCGCCGGGGTGATGAGTTGGGCGACTCCGACGGTGTCGGTGATGGCGAGGGCGACACCGACGGCGATGGGCTCGGCTCGGGCGATTCATCGGGGAGCGGGAAATCCAAAGGAGCGCCGCCGCCTCCGGACAGATCGGCCGCCGTCGTGGCTTCGGTCGCCGACTCGGACGACGACGTGGGTGTCAGGAGCCCGGCCGCCACGGCTATGTTGATGCCGATGGCTATAGCGATTGAAATCCGAAATGCGTTGGATTCGGCTATGTATGCCCACCTGAATTGCAGGTGGCGCAGCGCAGTTGACGGATGTGCCAATGAAAAATCCTATCGTTTAGATAACAAGCACCGATTATAAGCTCGGCCTGTGCCCGTTCGTGCGCTCTTAGTGGTATCTGATCCCTGCCACTAGAAGGTTGCCACGGCTCGGTCCTTCGCGTCTAGGCATGCCTGCTTATAGCGAGCGTCGACCAGCTCGCACAGCTCGGCCGCCTTGGCGGGGTCGTGGTCGTTATACACCGCATTCAGTGAAGCTCCAACCACACAATGTTCCCGCAGTTCCTCTCTGCCGAGGTTACAGCCCTCGACGACTGTCTGTGGATCCAGCATGGCGTTCCCGCTGATATCCCGGCCCATGCTCTGGTAGCAGTCGGGAACGAAGCGAGGATCTACGGAGTCGCACACCGCGAACGCTCCCGCCAGGTCCTGGCCGTTGCGCCACAGTATGTAGGAGGTCTGCATCGTGAAGCATTCGTCGGTTAGGTCCTCATCCACGGCGTTGCAC
>JAHWKV010000056.1 GCA_019347725.1 Actinomycetota bacterium | reverse complement strand
CCACGGCGGTGCGTCGGGCGGCGGCTGCTCGCTGCCGGCCTGCTGGCGGGCCAGCGCGTCGAGCGCGCCGCCGATCTCGCCAAGGCGACCAAGCCGCAGCGAGTAGTCCATGTACGGTGGCCGCCGCCGCATCATCAATGCCCGTGTCGCCAACATCACCGAGCCCCTGCCCGGCCGCCTCAACTGTCAGTTCCGCAACGCCTGCTGGCTCGGCTGCCCCTTCGGCGCCTACTTCAGTACCCAGAGTTCCACCCTGCCGGCGGCCCGCGCCACCGGCCGACTTGTCTTGAGGCCCTGGTCCATCGTCACCGAGGTGCTCTACGACCGCGACCGCCAGCGTGCCACCGGCGTGCAGGTGATGGATGCCCTTACCGAACAGGTTACCGAGTACAGCGCGCCGGTCATTTTCCTGTGCGCCTCCACCCTCAATTCCACCTGGCTGCTGATGCGCTCGAAACCCTCCGGCGACATCACGTAGCTGGGCAGCCTCAGTAGTTCTACACCGTCAAGATCGGCGTCCGGCTTCAACCCGGTGCGGACAAAGATCTCATCGGTGCGCAAGAACTCGGCCTCATCCAGCAGGACCTTCAGATAGGCGACCCGGTCACCGGCGGCGAGTCGAGCCCGCGCGGCGACGACCGCGGCATCACCCTTTAGGCGGCCCGGATGGGGCTCCAGCACGTAGCCGCCGCCGACTGTCACCTTGCGGCCCGAGTCGCGGACGATGAAGTTATCGGAGAAGTCCACGACCGTAGGGCGGGTGAGGCCTATCGAGACGATGGCGGGTTCGCCGGAGTCCTGCGGGGTCTGCAGGAACCTCAAGGTCGCGTCGATCTCCACGGAGCCGATGTGGAACTTGTACGCGCCCCGATGGGTCGGAACGTAATCCAGGCTCTCAACGAACCGAAGCGACGCGACCAGCCGATCCGAGGTACGCCAGGCGCCCACCGCGGTGAGCGTGTCCCCCCTGGCCACCGACTCGTCGGCGCCGACGAGGTTCAGTGCGGTGCGGTTCCCGGGACCAATGCTCTCTACCCGGCGACGGTGCGACTGGATGGAGCGAATCCGTGCTTTGGCGTGTCCGGGGAGAACCTCGATCAGGTCGTCCGTGGCCAGCCCTCCGCCGGACAGGGTCCCGGTCACTACCGTGCCGGATCCCTTTATCTTGAAAACCCGGTCTATCCACAAGCGGGCTCTGCCGAGATCAAGCACCTCTGCGGTGCGCTCCACCAGAGCGTCGATCTCACCCAGCAGCTCGGTGATGCCTTCTCCTGAGACGGCCGACACACTGAGGATCGGAGATCCGGCCAGCACCGTGGAGGAGATCTTCTCGGCGACGGTGGTTTTGACCTTGTCGAGCGTCTCGGTGTCTACGAGGTCGGCCTTGGTAACCACTACGATTGCCGCTCCGATGCCCAGCAGGTCCAGGATGTCCAGGTGCTCTTGAGACTGGGGCATCCACCCTTCGTTGGCCGCCACCACGAATAGGTTCATGTTCACGGCCCCCGCGCCGGCCAGCATGTTCTTGATGAAGCGCTCGTGGCCCGGGACGTCGACGATGCCCAGTTCGCGCCCGGCCGGGGTTTTCAGCCAGGCGAACCCCAGATCAATCGTTAGACCGCGGCGCTTCTCTTCGGCGAGGCGGTCCGGGTCGATGCCGGTTATGGCCTGCACCAGGGCGCTTTTGCCGTGATCGACATGCCCTGCGGTGCCGATTACGGGCACGACTCAGACTCCTTTGCTCATAGTCTGCACCGCTAGCGCTCTCCCAGCGCCTCGACCAGGGCGGCTCCCACGACGGCATCCTCGTGCGGCTGAACCGTTCTCAAATCGACGATCACCGCGGCGTCTTCGATACGACCGACCACGGGCGGGTCGTGCGCCAGCAGCCGGTCGGCGATTTGCCGGGAGCCGGTGTCGGCGGGCTCCACGCGCAGCAGTGCGGTGGGTATCCGGCTGCCGGGGGCCGAGCCTCCCCCGGTGGTCGAGGATCCCTCGGTCACCTGGATCTCGGCCGGACTCTGACTCAGTGTGGAGGCGAGCTGCCGGGCGCGCTCGGCAACGGACTCGGCGCTGGCCAGCGCCATTCTCCACAGTGGTAGCAGCTCGGGCTCTCCCCGTAGATATGCCGTCAAGGTCGCATCCAGCGCCGCCAGCGCCGTCTTGTCAGTGCGGAACGTGCGCAGCCAGGGAATCCGGCGCAGCCTGGCTACCGCCTCCAAGGTCCCCACGATGATGCCGGCCTGCGGCCCTCCCAGGAGCTTGTCACCGGAGAAGGTCACCAGGTCGGCCCCCTCCTTGACGGCGTGGGTGACCGAAGGCTCCTTGCTCAGCCACGCCGGAGCCACTGCGCCGATCTGTCGGCTCAGCAACCCGCTGCCCACGTCGTTGATGAAACGCCTCCCGTGCCGCTTGGCCAGCTTGGCCAGTTCCCACGCGGGCACCGAGGCCGTGAACCCCGTGACCTCGTAGTTGGAGGGGTGAACCCTGAGGATGGCGGCCGTGTTCTCGTTCAAGGCGTTCTCGTAGTCCCTCAGATGGGTGCGGTTGGTGGTGCCCACCTCGCGCATCACGGCGCCGGACTGGGTCATGATCTCCGGAATGCGAAACTCACCGCCGATCTCGATGAGCTCGCCGCGGGAGATGATCACCTCCCCCCCTGCGCACAGCCCCGCCAGCGCCAGCAGCACTGCGGCGGCATTGTTGTTGACCACCAAAGCGGCGCCGGCTCCCGTCAACGTGGTGAGTGTCCCGGCGCAGTGCTCGTAGCGGCTCCCGCGTTTGCCGCGGGTCAGATCGAACTCCAGGTTCGAGTATCCCCGGCTCACCTCCTGGACGGCTTCAAGGGCGTCGGCGGACAGCGGCGCCCGGCCCAGGTTGGTGTGTAAAAGGACCCCGGTAGCGTTTATGACCGGCCCGAGCCCCAGGCGTTGTTGCTTGTGCAGCAGGCTCTGGGCGATTTGGACCAGGTCCTCGAAGGACGGAGCCGGCCGTCCGTCTCTAACGGCAGCACCAGCGCCGGCGACGGCCCGGCGGGCCGCCTGTACCTTTAGGGCGTGGGGCGCTGCGCCATCTAGCTCGGCGCTCAAACGGTCAACTTGGGGCAGCAATCGGAGTTGATCGGCCTGGGAGGACTCTGTTTGCTTGGACATGGAACCCAATTGTAGTTGGCCCCCGGGGCAACCTTGAGCCGGTTGGACGTACAAAGGCCCTCCGGCGGGGGGTACGGAGGGCCTTTGTGATCTTGGCAGCCGGGACTGATCCGGCGGCCGTCAAGCGTCGGCTGCCTTTAGAACGAGCCTCCGGTGAAGGCTTGCACGATGGCCACGATGGCCGGACCGATCACTATCACCATCAGAGCCGGGAAGATGAACAGCAGCAGGGGAAACAGCAGCTTCACGGGAAGCTTGGCGGCTATCTCCCGGGCACGCTGACGCCTGACCAGGCGCATCTCCCTTGCGTGCGTCTGCAGGACGTCGGCGATCGGACTGCCGATGGTGTCGGCCTGGATCAGCGCCATGGCGAAGGTGGACAGCTCGGCCACTTCGGTGCGATCCCTAAGCTTCTGCAGAGCCTGTTTGCGGCTGGCGCCCAGCTGTACCTCCTGCAATAAGCGGTGGAGCTCCTCACCCAGCGGTCCGGGAAGCTTTCGGGAAACCAACTCAATGGCGCCCTCAAGGCCCATGCCGGCCTGCACTGCTATAGCCATCAGATCGATCGTTTCCGGCAAGTCGCGCCGGATCTCCTCCTGACGCTTCTCTCCCTTGCGGGCGATCCACGTGTCCGGAAGGAAGAATCCGGCGGTGCCTCCGAGCAGCGCCCACAGGACCACGCTGCCGAACTCGGCGCCCAGGGCCGCGAAGGCCAGGGGCAGCAAGGTGGCGCCGGCGGCAACCCCGGCGGCCTTGATGGCCAGCAGGCCCTCAATACCGTTGGGGCCCATGCCCGCGAGCAGGGCGTGGCGGCGCATACGGCTCAACTGCCAGCCGGGGGTAACGCTGCGTCCCATCTGGCGGAAGTTGTTCCAGGTCGGGCCCAGCAGGCGCACAGACAGAGGCCTCTGCAGCTCCTGCTCGTACCCCGGGCCGTCACTCAAGATCACGTCGCTGGCGGCAGGAGCGGCCCGGCGGCCGGCAACCGCCTGACCGACTCCCATTGCGGCAAAGCCAAGGCCCCCCGCCACGGCAGCAACGCTTAGCAGTAACAAAAGCGTCTCCATGTCAAACCTCCACTTGCACTTGTTTGCGCATCCACAGTGTTCCGATGATCATGCCGACCACCGCCATCGCGAGCATCACCTGGCCCATTGAGGTCTCCAGAAGCGGCTCCAGGTAACCGGGCCTGGTGAGGAACAGGAACAGACCGATCGCTATCGGCATGCCGGTTAGGACCTTGGCGGAGATGCGTGCCTCCGCCGAAAGGGTACGAACCTCGCCCCTGACTTCCTGGCGTGCCCGCATGAACTCGGCCAGTACCCTCAGGGTGTCGGCCAGGCGACCGCCGGTTTGGTGCTGGATGCGAATGGCTTCCACGGTCCAGGCCACATCCTTGGAACCGATCCGCTCGGCCATGGCCTCCATCCCTTCGAGGAGCGGACGCCCCACGCGGGTTTCGGCTACGACACGGCTGAGCTCTGTCGCCAAGGGCGGGTCGCCCTCTTCAGCGGCCAGCTCCATAGCCAGCCCCAGCGACGCTCCCGAGTCAAGCGATCCGGCGAGCAACTGCAGAACCGAGGGCAACTGGCCCTCGATTTGCAGAAGCCTCTTGCGTCCCCGGCCTTTCAGCCACATCATCCCGACCAGCGGGACGGCCATCGTTACCAGGAAACCCACTATCACGCTGGAGGCCAAAGGCCACACGACAACTCCGGAAATTGCGGCTGCAAAAGCGACGATCGCCACGAACTCGCCGGCTTTGAGCTGCGAGCCCGACTGCATGAGCTTGGTCTTGAGAGCTCCTGCAGAAGCGGTCCTGTCGATGACCCGCTCTGCGTAGGCGCCGGCTTTGGACATCAGCTCGGACAGCGCTTCGGGAGACTTGGTTGGCTCCTGAAGCTCCATGTCCAGAAGCTCGCGCAGCCGGTCCTGCCGGCCTTTGCTGCGCAGGAAGATTCCGTAGGCGGCGATTATTACTCCGATCCCTACGAATAGTGCCGCTAGAGCAATCATCCCTAGACCCTCCTTCCGTTGCTGGTAACCGAACGCAGCGATGAGGAGGTGGCGTCCGCAGCCGGCCTAAACAGCTTGGGCGGAACGGTGATGCCGTTCTCCTGCAGCTTGTCGATGACCTTGGGGCGAAGACCCGTGGGGCGCAGCCGTCCCGTCGAGCGAGAAGACTCCTTCCCGCCTTCGGCAAAGGTGTACTTGTAGATGTCCTGCAACGTAATGACGTCACCCTCCATGCCCTGGACCTCGGTGACGTGAGTAACCCGGCGGCTGCCGTCACCGAACCGGTCGATGTGTATGACGACGTCCATCGCCGAGGCGATCTGACCTCTAATCGCCCGCAACGGCAGGTCGTAACCGGCCATCAGCACCATGGTTTCCAGCCGGGCCAGCGCATCGCGCGGCGAGTTGGAGTGCACGGTGGTCAGCGATCCCTCATGGCCGGTGTTCATGGCTTGGAGCATGTCCAGCGTCTCGGCGCCTCGAACCTCACCGACGATGATGCGGTCCGGGCGCATACGAAGGGCGTTGCGGACCAGTTCGCGAATCCCGATCTGACCGGCGCCTTCTATGTTGGCCGGACGGGACTCCAGGGTGATCACGTGAGGCTGCTTCAACCGAATTTCCGCAGCGTCCTCGATGGTGACGATTCGCTCCTCCTCGGGGACGAAGTCGGTCAGTACGTTGAGCATCGTGGTCTTACCGGTGCCGGTACCGCCGGAGACCACTACATTCAGCTTGCCCCGCACGCACGCCTCGAGGAACATTGCCGCATCCAGCGTGACGGAACCGAAGTTGATCAGGTCCTTCATGCCGTACGGCTCGGCCGGGAATCGCCGGATGGTCAGCACCGGAGAGTGCACGGCCACCGGAGGCAGGATGGCGTTGACGCGGGAGCCGTCGGGCAGGCGGGCGTCCACCATCGGCGAGGACTCGTCGATGCGCCGGCCGACCGACGCCACGATTTTCTCGATGATCTGGCGCAGATGCGCGTCATCGGTGAACGTCACGTCCACGCGCTGAAGCTTGCCGTTTCGCTCCACGTAGATGTCGTCGTAGGAGTTGCACATGATCTCGGTAAGGCTGGGGTCGTCGAGCAACGTCTCCAGTGGTCCGTAACCCAGCAGATCCGCAGCCACCTCGGCTGCGAACTTGGAGCGCTGCGTCAGCGACACCGTTACGTTGGCGGACTCAAGCGCCTTGTCGAGGTTCTCCATGACAATTGCCTTGAGTTCCTCAGGTTCGGTCTTGGTGTACAGCTTGGTGCCCAGCTCCTCCAGCAGCTCCTTGCGGGGCTTGTTCGCGGCGATCGCATCGGCGTCCTGGTACAGCAGCAGCGCGCGCGGCATCCCGATGAAGATGTTCTCCCGGGTGCTCGACCACTCCTCCAACAGCCGTTCGGCCAGCACCGAGCCGGTGGCCTCGAGATGCCACTGCAGCATCGTCCGCA
>JAHWKV010000055.1 GCA_019347725.1 Actinomycetota bacterium | reverse complement strand
CGATCAAGGCAGCGCACGCCGCAAGGCCCACTGCCGAAAGCCCTCGCGAACGGGTACCCCTCGAAGAGATCCACAACACACCGACGACCAAGGCTACAGCGGTACCGAAGATCGAGCCGACAGACTTTGCCAGCAACAACCCGAGCAGGCCCGCGCACCCCGCGATCACCCGCTGCCAAATACTCGATTCATGGCTGGGGAAGCAACTGAATACGAGTAAGACTCCGGCGACGAGGCCCAAGCCGCCCAAGCGTTAAAGATGGGTGGGTTCATCTCGTTCGCCGGCAACGTATCGTTCAAAAACGCTCAGAGCCTGCGCGACGCGGCGAGCCTGGTGCCCGAAGAGCGAGTGCTGGTGGAGACCGATTCACCGTACCTGGCACCGGTACCGCACCGGGGCAAGCCCAACGAACCCAGCTACGTACCCATGGTGGGGGCTGCGGTGGCCCAGGCGATGGATCGACCGGTCGATCGCATCGCCGGGGCCACGGTTGCCAATACGGTTAAGGCTTTTGGCCTGCCGGCCGGCCTGTAGCTACTGCTTGCCGGAGCCCGCCTTGACGTCGGCTATCTTGCCCTCGACCTCGGCGACTCGCTTTTCCAGCCGCTTGATCTCAGCCTCGGCCGGCTTGAGGCTTTCATCCTTGACCTTGTCTTCACGGATGAGCTTCAGCGTCTGCTCACCCAGCCCGGTAAGTTGCTTCTTGATGTCGTCCCGTAGAGCTTTCAGCTCCAAATTCAGCTTGGCGAGGCTGGTTTGCTTCTGGGCCTCGGTGCTGGCGTCCTTTGCCGCCTTCTTAGCCTTCTCTTTGGCTTTGTCCAGCTTAGCTTTGTCCAAAAATGACATATAACCCCCTCAGCTTCGTCGTCTACGTAATTTTAGTAAAGCAAGGCAGGACCGAACCGATATTCAGCCTCCGGCCGACTCGTCGAAGTTCAGCGCGCAGGAATTGATGCAGTAGCGCTGCCCGGTCGGTTCGGGTCCGTCGTCGAACACGTGCCCCAGATGTGATCCGCAGGCGGCGCAGAGCACCTCGGTGCGGCGCATGAACAAAGAGTTATCCGATTCCAGACGCACCTTGCCCTCGGCAACCGGCTGGGTGAAGCTGGGCCAGCCCGTGCCGGAGTCGAACTTAACATCCGAGTCGAACAACTCGGCGTCGCACGCCATGCACCGGTACACACCCGGGCGCTTGTTATCGACGTAAGCCCCGGTAAACGGGCGCTCGGTCCCCTTCTCCCTCAGCACGTGGTATTGCTCGGGAGTCAGCTTAGCCCGCCAGTGTTCTTCGCCTACCTCTTTGGCATCCAATTTGGATCTCCTGTTGGTCGGGTACTCCTACAACCGGCCCAGCCCGCCCAGTCTGGCCTTGGAGTGGCCGTTACGATGCACATCGGTGAGTATCACCTCGGGCTCGCGCGTGACGGTAACCTTGGGGATCCACTCCTTGATTCTCTCGCCGTGCCTGGCGAACAGGTAATAGCTCATCAACGCTGCACCTAGCCCCAGCACTGTGCCCCCCAGGGCTCGCACCGCGACCTCGCCGGCGGCGCCCTCAGAAGGCTCCGGCTCGGTCACCAGAGCCCACCGGGTTGTCTTACGCCTCATGGATACCCTCCTATCGGACCGGGCAGTCTCTTGTCCTGATAGTAGAACAAAGGCTTATCGCTTGCTCATTCTAGGTCCCCGACACAGCACGTAGACTCCGAGGGTCGCACGGGGTTAGATTGGTCGTCCAGCGTGTGACCCGACGACATCGAAGGAGTTTTTCGGAAATGTTGGAAGATCCGGAATTCCTGGCCTCGGTCGAACAAGCTCAGAAGGAAATCAACGAAAAGCTTCGTACCGAGCTTTGCCGGCACGTGAACGGGCCTACGACGATGACGGTCAGCCGTCGCCCTGCCCCCAGTGCCTGGAAGCTTCCACGGAGAGGGCGCAGAATTTCTGGGAAGGCGCCAAAAACTACATGGACGGCGTCAAGCCTGCCGACGAGGGCGTTGAGCCTGTCGACGAAGGCAAACAGGTTTAGATGCGTCAAGCTTTGCCTGCAGGTTGAGCGCCGGTCCTAACCAATGACCACGCCCACCAGATCAGCACCGGCTGTAGCGGCAAGCGCAGCCACAACATCAATGCCGAGCCGGTGAAGAAGCCACCGTCGGGGTCCGGTCCATCCAGCGCCATCGAAACGTTGGCCGGGAATACGGCGACCAGCAGGGCGGCCGTTAAAGCGCCTCCCCAGCGACGGGTCCGCGGCACCACGAGCAGCAGCGCCGCCACGAGCTCCACGATCCCGCTGGCCAGGACGAAGAACTCTTCGTGGCCCAGTGCCCGGGGAACGATCCTTTCATAGGGCTCCGGTTTGACCAGGTGCAGCACGCCCGATCCGGCGAGCAACACCGCCAGACCCAGCGGCGACGCCCTGCGCAGCCATCCCCCGGCGTCGATGCTCAACTCCGACCGGCCAGGTGGCGCTGCAGTCCCCTTCGGCCTCTGCGCATCATCAGAGCGTGGTTGAGCTTAAATACAGGCCGGGCGATGGGCGCCAGCACTCTCAGCAGACGCTTTTTGACTACCACCTCCTGCTCGTAGACCAGGCGGCAACCGGAGGCGCTGTCGTGTACCCGCCACGACGACCAACCTTGAAGGTCCCCCACCAGGGAGGCCCTCAGCGTCCCGGCTTCCTCGTCGTCGATCTGATGTTCCAATACGAACTCCAGACAGTACGGCAACAATCCCATGATCAGCACCGCCGCCCTGGTTGCACTGAGCGGAACGACACTTTTGACCTCCGGCCACCACGAAGCGTAGGAGCCGAGGTCCTTAAGGGCTGCGTAGGCAGTCCGGCAATCCGCATCCACGGTCCACTCGGTGTGAAACCGGTAGTGATTCAGGTCCATAGCCTCAGTTCGAGTCCTCGGCCCTGCTCGGATTGCACCTCGCCCAACTTGCAGCAAACCGATGCGCAGGCGTGTCGCCGGCTAACGCCGGGACACTAGTCAAGGCCCGACAGCGCCCTGTCGAGCAGCAGATTCTGCTCGGTGACGTGAGAGGAGGTGCTACCCGTGGCGGGGCTGGCGCTTTCGGGCCGGCTGAACCTCATCAGCGGGATCTTCAGATGCTGCGAGAACTTCTCATGCATGTAGCGCCAGGGGCCCATGTTCTCCGGCTCCTCCTGTACCCAGCACACCTCGGCCTGGTCGTAGCGCTCCAGCTGTTCACCCAGCAACTCGGCCGGGAATGGGTAGAACTGCTCTACCCTAACCAGCGCCAGGTTCTTGAGGTTCCTTTTTGAACGCTCGGCCTCCAGGTCGTAATAGACCTTTCCCGAACACAGAAGCAGACGCCTAACCGACCCCGGTTCCGGATCCGCAGGGTCGGGCAGCACGGGCTCGAAGTGCCTGCCCACGAGGTCCTCAGCCCTGCTCGCCGCCGCCGGCAGCCTCAAAATGGACTTGGGGGTGAATACCACCAGAGGCTTGCGAACGGATTTGCGGCCCTGGTCCAGCAGAATGTTGAAAAACTGCCCCGCTGTGGTGGGCATAACGATGCGGCTGTTGTCCTCGGCGGCGAGCGTCAAGAACCGCTCAATGCGGGCGCTGGAGTGCTCGGGGCCCTGTCCCTCGAACCCGTGCGGCAACAGCATCACCAGCGAACTGGACTGGTTCCACTTATCCTCGCCTACCAGAATGAACTGATCGATCATCACCTGGGCCCCGTTGGCGAAGTCACCGAACTGCGCTTCCCAAATAGTCAGGCAATTCGGGGCTGCGGTCGAGTAGCCGTACTCGAAGCCCAATACCGCAAACTCCGAAAGCATCGAGTCATGGACATAGAACTTGCCTCCATCGATCTGATCCAGCGGGGTGTACTCCTCGCCGTTGTTCTGATCGATCAGCACCGCGTGGCGCTGGCTAAAGGTCCCCCGGCGGGAATCCTGTCCGGTCAGACGCACCGATGTGCCGTCGCCGATCAACACGCCCAGCGCCAGGGCCTCGCCCAGGGCCCAGTCGATGGAGTTCCTATCCAGCGCCTTACGGCGCTCGGCCAGCCACTTGACCAGCTTCGGGTGCGCGGCGAAGCCCTCCGGCAACTCGGTCGAGGTTTGCAGCACTTTGCGCAACCGCGGCAAATCCACCTCATCCGCGGGGGTGGTGGGCAGCTTCTCCGGCGGATGCAACAGCGGCTTGTAGGGCTCCTGCTCCGCTTTGCGCACACCGTCGAAGGCGGCCTGCAACTGGACCCGGTAGTCCTCGAGCTTCTCCTCCGCCTCCTCGATACTCAGGTGCCCGCGGTAAACGAGCGACTCGGTGTAGAGCTTGCGGACACTGCGGCGCATGCCGATCCGGCGGTACATGAGCGGCTGCGTAAAAGCGGGCTCGTCGGCCTCGTTGTGGCCCCAGCGGCGGTAACACCACATGTCGATCACCACGTCCTTGTGAAAGGCCTGGCGGTAGGCAAAGGCCAGCCGGGAGACCCGCACGCAGGCCTCCGGGTCGTCACCGTTCACATGGAAAACCGGCGCCTGAATCATCTTGGCCACGTCGCTGGCGTAGGTGCTGGAGCGGGTCTGGCGGGCGGTGGCGGTGAAACCGACCTGGTTGTTGACGACTATGTGCACCGTGCCGCCGGTACGGTAGCCCCGCAGCAGCGACAGGTTGAGCGTCTCCGCCACCACGCCTTGACCGGAGAAAGCCGCATCGCCGTGCACGAGCACGGGCAGCACCGAGTAGGAAAGGGGCCGGTCGATGCGGTCCTGCTTGGCCCGCACCACGCCCTCGACCACGGGGTCCACCGACTCGAGGTGGCTGGGGTTGGAGACGACCGACACGTCCATCAGCACCCCGTCGGGCGACTCGTAGCGGCCCTTGGCCCCCAGGTGATATTTCACATCCCCCGAGCCGTGCACCGTTTTGGGGTCGATGTCACCTTCAAACTGCTTGAAGATCTCCCGGTGGCTCTTGCCGACGATGTTGGCCAGAGCGTTTAGCCGCCCACGGTGGGCCATACCGATGACCGCCTCTTCGATGCCCCCCCTGGTAGAGGCGTCCAGCACCGCATCGAGCATCGGTATGAGGCTGAGCGCCCCTTCCAGTGAAAAGCGCTTGTGGCCGACGTACTTGGTGTGCAAAAACGTCTCGAACGCTTCGGCGGAGTTCAACTTGCTCATTATCCGGTCCCGGTCGAAAGGCGGCAGCTCCGGGTCAACGCCCTCCACCCGTTGCTGAATCCAGGCCTTCTCCTCGGGTTCCGATATGTGCATGTACTCGATGCCGACCGTGCCGCAGTAGGCGTCTCTTAGCACCGCCAAAATATCGCCCAGCCGCTCTGGACGGCCGATATCGCCGGCGCGGCGGCCCCGCTTTTTGTTGGAGAGCGAAAAGCCCCCCGTGGTAAACCGCCGATCCAGGTCCCAGATCGTGAACCCGTAGCTCGCCGGATCCAGCTCCGGGTGCATGCTGGGCGGATTGGTGTCCAAAGGATCCAAGTCGGCGATCAAGTGCCCCCGGACGCGGTAGATGTTGATCAGCTGCAGCACCTTGGCCTGCTTATCCGCGGCCGAGCGGGCGTCCCGGGACGGATTGGAGTCGATGCGCCAGAGCGTCGGGACATAGGGCACTCCCATGCTGGCGAATATCTCTTCGTAGAAGTACTCCTCGCCCATCATTAGCCGCTGCACACCGGCCAGGAACTCGCCGCTTAGCGCTCCCTGTATGACGCGGTGGTCGTAGGTGCTGGTGATAGTCACGACCTTGCCGACACCGATGTCTGCAAGCGTTCGACGGTCGGCTGCTTTGTACTCAGCCGGGTAATCGATCGCGCCGACTCCGAAGATCGCGGACTGGTCCGCCATGAGCCTTGGGACGCTCATCGACGTTCCGATCATCCCTGGATTGGTGATGGTGTGGGTGGTCGAAGAAAAGTCGTCAGGAGAGAGCTTTCCCTCGTTTGTTTTCCTCACCATCTCTTCGTACGAGGCCAGGAACTCGGAGAAAGTAAGTTCCTCCGCCGACTTGATGTTCGGCACCAGGAGAGTTCGGGTGCCGTCCCGGCGCTGCACGTCGACCGCCAGACCGAGATTTACGTGCTCGTGCTGTATGGCGTGCGGCTTGCCGTTCTTGAGCGCGTAGGAGGTGTTCATCCCCGGATACATCGACAACGCCCGTACTATCGCCCAGGCGAGAATGTGGGTAAGGCTTACCTTCTTGCTGCGGGAGCGGGCCTGGTGGTTGTTAAGGACCGTCCGGTTGACCTCCAGGAGCTTGGCCGGCACGGCCCGTACCGACGTGGCCGTAGGGACCTCGAGGCTCTCCTCCATCCGCTTGGCCAGGACGGATTGAGTCCTGCTCAGCGGGCTGCCCGGTTCCACCTCCATGCGAAGCGGTGCGGTATCCGGGTCCGGCACGTCCAGCTCGGGCGGAGGCTCGGGGACCTGGGGTGAGGGCGGCCGGGCGTGCTGGGCGTGCGGGTAGTAGTCCTCAAAGAACTCCCGCCAGGCTTCGGACACAGATTCCGGCTCACGCAGGTAGCTTTCGTGCATCTCTTGGAAGAGCCACAGGTTGGGACCGAAGAGCGCATCATCGAGCTTAGGCATGACCAACAACAACGATACACACTGTTGCTAAGTTTTGGGGCTA
>JAHWKV010000054.1 GCA_019347725.1 Actinomycetota bacterium | reverse complement strand
GTTTTTGGAACTCGTGGACGGGGTGGCTCGCCTGCAGCTGAACGGCAGCTGCGACGGGTGTCCGTCTTCCGCTGTGACGTTGAAGTCGGCCGTCGAGGAAGCTCTGAAGAGCGCTCTTCCAGAGGTAATCCGGGTTGAGGCGGTAGGGGAAGGCGAGCCTGGCGCAAAAGAGCACCCCGGGACCGGTGCCTTCGTACCTGTCTCAGAGATACCGTTTGGCCGCCCCGGGGGCGCGCCGACCTCAAGTGTGCATAATGCTGACTGAACCCCACGGCAGTACGACACCGCCGTTCTCGGCGCTGGAGCGGTTTATCAGCGGGTCCAGGTCCCTCGTCAGGCTGCAAATTCCTCGATGCGAGCTGTGCAGTGAGCCGATCTTTGCGGATCACGGGCACCTGCTAGATCTGGGCAACCGGGAGGTGCGCTGTACGTGTCGAGCTTGCACGACGCTGTTTGATCGTGATGAAGCCGGAGGCCGTCTGCTCGCCCGTATCCGCGATCGGCTCTGGTCGCTTCCCGACTTTAAGTTCGAGGAGCATGTGTGGGCCGGTTTCGGCATACCGGTCGACATGGCCTTCTTCTACCGGGACAGCCAACAGGACCGGGTGAGGGGTTTCTACCCAAGTCCAATGGGACTAACCGAGTCGCAGTTGACCCTGGAGGCTTGGAGCGAGCTGGAGAGCCAGAATGCGGTCCTCCACAATATGGCCGACGACGTGGAGGCGCTGTTGGTGGACCGCACTTACGACCGGAGGCGGTACTGGATCGCACCTATCGACGAGTGCTACGCGCTGGTGGGCGTGATGCGCACTCACTGGAAAGGGCTCGCCGGGGGCGACCAGGCATGGGCCGAGATTGAGTTGTTCCTGCAACGGCTGAACGAGAAAGCACGGGTCGTCGAGTCCTCAAATGGAAAGGAATGAGACGTGGCTAACATCAGGGTCGGCACACCGGATACTGACATCGAAAGCCCATCCCACGTAGACGGGGTAAGGCAAGGCAACGAGGAAGGCTCTTACGACAAGCAGCCGGGCCATTACCAGGATGGAACTTCCGACGCGCAAAGGTCGACAGGGGTCCAGGCCAAGAAACGCAATCCTATAGACCCCCGTATGCCCAACCTGTCGCCAAATTGAGTTCCCATTCCGGCACGGTCCAGGCAAAGGACGCTCACGGCTCCGCGCGTCCAGATCTCGGTTTCGAGGTTCTCGACGTCAAGCCGGTGGAGTTTGCGGCGGCGCCGACGCTGGCCTTCGTGCTGCGAATCTCCGTAGCCGCCGGCATACCGGTCCGGTCGCTGCAGCTTAGAACCCAGGTACGCATAGCCGCGCCCCGCAGGCCCTACGACACGGAGACCAAGCAGAGGCTGAGCGAGCTGTTCGGCAGCTCTGAGTCGTGGGGTCGGAATGTGCGGAGCTTCCCTTGGACCGACACGTCCGTCAACGTGCCCGGGTTCCAGCAAGAGACAGTGGCGGAGATACACGTTGCCTGTACCTACGACCTGAACGTCACTGCATCGAAGTATCTGGCCGCCCTCAGGGAGGGAAACATCCCCTTGGATCTGTTGTTCAGCGGCTCCGTCTTTTACGAGAGCGCCGCCGGCATTCAGATTGTGCAGATCCCGTGGGAGAAGGAGGCGTCTTACTCCTTGCCGGCTCAGGTTTGGCACGATCTGATGGATCGATACTTCCCGGGCACTTCGTGGCTGAGGCTCGAACGCGACGTGTTTGACAGGTTGTGGTCGTATCGCTCGAAGCGTGCGCTGCTCACCTGGGACCGGACGCTGGAGGAGCTATTGGACGTGGCTGAGGCTAACGCTCACTCGGTCGAAGACGAACGAGAGGCTGGAGAAGATGGACGCGCTTGACCGTATTGCCCAGGCGACCCTTTACGAGGGGTATGTGTTATGGCCGTACCGTCGATCTGCGGTGAAGAACCGTCAGAGGTGGACCTTTGGCGGCGTTTACCCCGCTGCGTACAGCGCAGCCAGCGGAGGGACCGACATTGCCAGGATGCAGACACAGTGCCTTATCGAAACGGAACAAGATGCGCGAATCGACATTAAAGTAAAATTTTTGCACGTTGTGAAGCGGCAGGTGGCGCAGCTGCAAGACGGTGAGCTCGAGCCGGTAGACCAGCTCGCGGTGGCAGGCAGGAGTTACCTAAGCTGGGATGAGTCCGTCGAGCGGCAGATCGAGCCTCGGCCGATTACAGTCAAGGCGCTGATCGCCGGTTGCAGCATCCCCGTTAATTATCCCGCCGACGAGCAGGTGGAGTGGCTGTTCGAGCCGGGAGAGGATAATCCATCCGGAGCCCTGATTCGCAGCTGGGATTCCATTGAGGGACGCGTGGACATGTCGGCCGAGCACCTGGAGGGCAAGGTACACCGCATAACGGTCTCTATTTCCAACACCACCCGCTGGCCGGGCCTGTCGAGAGATGAGGCGGTCCGGCGAACCATGGTCTCTACCCACACCATTCTCAAGGCCGCCCAAGGAGCCTTTGTCTCCTTGGCCGACCCCCCGGAGGAACTTAGGAGGGCAGCAGAGGACTCGAAGAACGTAGGTACCTGGCCTGTGTTGGTGGGCGATCCACCGGACCGTTCGGCCATCCTCTCCTCACCGATCATCATGTCCGACTACCCCGATGTGGCGCCAGAGAGCCCTGGGGACATGTTTGACGGGGGCGAGATCGATGAGTTGCTGATCCTCAACACGCTTAGCCTCACCGATGAGGAGAAGCGGGAGATGGAAGCTACGGATCCGAAGACCGCGGAGATTCTCGAGAGGGCTCGCTCACTGTCTTACTCCGACTTGATGAAGCTGCATGGAGTGATGAGGGGGGCATAATCAACCGACGAGAGGGGTGTAGGCATGAGAGGTCTGATGAAGCTGCTGGTACTAGGCGTCATAGCCGGGATGGTTAAAAAAGAGATACCCGGAATGAAGCGATACCTGAACATGAGCAAGATGTGATCTCCTCTTGCCCCGTGGTTAGCCTGGCTCGGACCGGGAAACCCTAAAGACGACGCCAAAACAGAAAGGGGTTAGTCATGGCTGAGGAGACTTTTGTCTGTAGCGATTGCGGTCAGGCCTTCCCGGTTAGGAAGATGAAGGAGCACTTTGACGAGGCCGGCGAAAGGCTCGAGTTGTGTCCAGAAGATCTGGACGAGCGTATGAATGAACAGGAGTCGGTCAGGGGCGGGCCCGGCAAAGAAAAGGCCGCGGCTTCCTATTCGGAAGACGCCCCCCAAGACGCGCCGTACGGGGAGAGGGCACCTCCGGAAAGCGAGCACGGGCTGTCCGGGGGTCGGCCGACGCCGGACAACGCACGTCCCTCCGTCAGGTAAGTCCAATGCCTGCCGTCCGCTCCGATGCTTCGCCGGGCATTGGCAGACCGTCATAGAAAGGATGAGTTTTATGGCTGAGGGTGCTTTTACGTGCCACGACTGCGGTCGTCAGTTCCCCATCCGTAAGCTAAAGGAGCATTTCGAGCCGTCGGGTGAAAAGATTGATCTGTGCCCGGAGGACCTCGACGAGCGTATGAACAAAGAGCAGTATGTCCGGGGCGGGCCGGGCAAGGAGAAGGCAGCAGCCTCTTATTCGAAAGAAGCACCGCAGGACGCTCCCTACGGCCTCAGAGCTCCACCCCCGGGGCTACGGAGCGGATCGGGACGGCGTTAACGGGTAAACGCGGTAGGTCTCAGGGCAACCCGGTGCCGTTGCGTGTTAGCTGGGCAGCGTCCTCGGCGCAGTAGCGGGTCTCCGGCCTCGCTTTTAGGCGTTCTTCCGATATAGGGCGTCTGCAAACCTCACAGATCCCGTACTCGCCCTTATCGAGCTTGTCGTAGGCGTCATCGATATCGGCCAGACGGCCCTCGATGGAGATGCGAATGGACTCGGCTTTTTCTCTCTGGAAAGTCTCGCTACCGAGGTCGGCATTATGCTGGTCAGCGGTTGACAAATCCTGAAAGCTTTCCCGCTCGGTTTCCTCCAGTGCTTCTTGCTCGCGAGCATGAAGGATCTCTTCCAGCCCTTTTCGCTCTTGCTCCAGGAGCCGACGCGCTGTCTCGGTGTCCACGTTGGAGTGTTGATTCTGCTGCATAGTAGCCTCACCTTCGTTGTATGGATCTCGTACCGGTTATTCCCGATACCGGTGTGGGCGAATCATCCGAGCGGGGCAACTTCTAGGTATGTGCCGCAACGTTGCAGTAGATCCAGCACTAAGCGGCGCACATTAGCGTAGGAAGGTTTATGAATTCATCGTCCGGCGTGACCGTTTACAAGCTTCCGCAGGATAGGGCGGCGGAGGCAGGAAAAGTGCTGGCTGCGAGCCACGCCGATTACCCCGTCTTTCGGTCTCTCATGCCCAACCCCAAAGTGCGCAGGCGCGTCCTCAGCCGCTTTATGGGCGCCGCGGCGCGCGATGCTTCCACGTATGCTCACGGGCTGATGGCTGTGCTGGACGACGCGGTGGTCGGCGTAGCCCTATGGATGTCGCCGGGAACCTTCCCGTTGTCTGGCTTGCGAAAAGCCCGTATGGCCCCGGCGATGGCCGCGGTATCGGCGATGGCGCCGCGGGCCATGGCGGCGCTGAGTCAGGCGGGAGCGGAGCTGGAAAGCGCTCATGAACCCGGGCCCAGCTGGTACCTGGAGGCCCTCGGGGTGCGCCCGGAGCTGCAGGGGCGGGGTATCGGCAGTCAATTGCTGACGCCGCCTTTGCGTCTGGCCGACGCGGAGGGTATACCTTGCCATCTGCATACGTCGGATCCCGATAACGTCCCCTACTATGAGCGTTTCGGCTTTCGCACTGTGGACGCGGCCGGCGTGGTGATCGGCGAAGACGTCCGTTACTACGGGATGACCCGTCCGCCGGGAGAGGCGGTTGCAGACGACGGGTCCTTGCCTCAAGTCTGAGGGCAGGTTAGTCGGGACGATCTATCGCCAGCGCTGTCGCCGCTGCAACCAGGCATACCGCGGCGGTGATCGAAAAGATTTCGCCGTACTCGGCGTGCAGGGCGGCCTGAACGGCGGCTTCGTAGTCGGCTAGCTGTTGATTGAAGGCTGCTTGGTCCAGGCCGAAGGACAAGGGAGGGGCCAGGTCTGCCGTCAACTCTTGGAAGCGATGCACGCCGGCCGCGCCAAGCGCGGCAATACCGATGAGCATTCCCATCATACGAGCGACGACCACCCCTGCCGAGGCTACGCCGTGTTGATCGGGATCTGACGAATTGAGCGCTGCAGAGGCCAGGGGGGCTATGACAAGGCCTAAACCAAGGCCGGCCATTGCAAGGTCGACATCCATGCGAGGTAGCGATACCGGTCCCAGGGTATGCCGGGCGGCCTCAATTTGTTGTGGCCACCAAGCGATGAGCAGATAGCTTCCCGCGGCCAGTAGCATGCCGGTGGAGGCAACCCAGCGGTGGCGAAAGCGATGCGCGGCGACGCCCCCCATGACCGCGCCGACCGCCAGGGCGGCCAGAAACCGGGAGAGGATGAGGGCGCCTCCCAGGGTGTCCTCGCCGAGAAGTGTCTGCGCCAGCAGCGGGACGTCCACCAACGTCACCATGAGGGACGCCCCCGACAGGAAGCTGCACGCGGCGGTCGCGGAGAAAGATCGCATGCGGACACCCTCGGGGTCGAGCAAGCGCGCTGTGGAGCGCTTCTCCCAGAGCACGAAGCCGATAAGCCCCATCGCACCGACGCCGAGGGCAACCGGGCCCCAAGGCGGCAGCACCGCCTGCTGCGGATCGGGGTTGTACAGACCTACGATGATGATCCCGAGCGCAGCGGCGAGTATCAGGCCCCCGCCTACGTCGACGCGTACAAAGGTACGTGTCTGTCCCCGGGGTAAGGTGCGGCCCACCGCAACCATCGCCAGTGCGGCCAGCGGCAGGTTGATCCAAAAGATGCCGCGCCAACCGGCGAGCGTAGCTATGAATGCTCCGTAGAGGGGCCCCACCACGCTCCCCATCTCCTGGGCGGCTCCCACTATCCCGAGGGGGACGGGCCTGTCCCTCGCTTCCCAGAGATCACTTATGACCGCAAAGGTCACCGGAAGCAGGGCGCCGCCGGCCGCGCCTTGAAGAAAACGTCCACCTACCAAGGTTGGCAAGTCTGGGGCCACTGCTGAGACCAGCGATCCGGCCGCAAACGCCAGCAGGCACCCCTGGATCACCCGAGCGCGACCGAGATCCAGAAGTCGATCGACCCGAAGACCTCCAGCGAGACGGCCAGTGGGCTCACAGGGCCCGCTCCTTGCGCCCGAACAGCCCCTGCGGCCGCACCACGAGGGCGAGGATGAGCACGGCGAAGCCGACCGCCAGCTTCCAGCGCGCGTCGATCAGCAGCGTCGACCACTCCTGCGTGAGACCGAGCAGCACGCCGCCGGCCAGCGCGCCATAGGCGTTGCCGATGCCCCCGAGGATCACCGCCGCGAACAGGCTGAGCAGCAGGAAGAAGCCCAGGTTGGGGGTCATGTTGCCGATGGCCGCGGTGTAGAGCACCCCGGCCAGGCCGGCCAGTCCGGCGGCGAAGATCCACGTGGCCAGCACGACGCGGTCGGTGTTGATGCCCGCCACCTCGGCCAGCTCGAAGTTGTCCGACAGGGCGCGCATCTGCTTGCCCAACGAGGTGAAGCGCAGGGTGGCGCCCACCGCCA
>JAHWKV010000053.1 GCA_019347725.1 Actinomycetota bacterium | reverse complement strand
TGGAGCAGGAAATCAACCGGCCGTCGGACGAACTGCCGGACCATCCCCACGGCCAGCAGTCCTACGGTTGGTGGGGCATGGTATGGCTTATAGCCACCGAAGCTACCTTGTTCGCCGCGCTCCTGGTCAGCTACTTCTACCTACGCTTCCAGTCCGGTCCCGAGTGGCCGCCCGACGGTATCGAGGATCCGCACCTAACCCTGCCTCTGGTCATGAGCGCGGTCCTGCTGGGATCCAGCGTGCCGGCCCACCTGGCGGACCGGGCGATCAAGCGCGGGGATGTCCGTGGATTGAAGATCTGGTTGCTCGCGGCCTTCGCCATGGGCGCCGCGTTTTTGGGCACCACCTTCCTGGTCGAGTGGCCGGACACCCTCAAGGAGTTCGCGCCGACGACGAATGCGTACGGGTCTTTGTACTACACCATTACCGGGTTCCACAGCTCCCACCTGCTGGCCGGTTTGGGCTTCGGTTTATGGGTCATACTCCGGTCTTTTCGGGGGGCCTTCGACGGCTCCAACCATGCTCCCGTTGGCCTGTTCACCATGTACTGGCACTTCGTGGATCTCGTGTGGATCTTTGTCTTCGCAACCGTCTACCTGTCGCCTCATCTGTGATGCATGTAACCCGAGACTCCTCGATAAGCAGCACGGGTAAGTTCCTGCTGTGGGCAGGGCTGCTCGTAGGGCCCGGGGTATGGATGGTGCAGCTGTTTACACTCTACGCACTGGAGGACATCATCTCGTGCACGCCCGCCTCCACGACTCCGGGGCTCCTGATGGGCGTAGAGGTCCGCACGATCGCCGGTGCCATAACCCTCACCATGGCGGCGCTTACCCTGCTGGCCGGGCTGGGTTCGGTTTACTGCTGGCGGGCGATACAGGGCGGCCGCTACCAGAGCGGCTATCAGTGGATGGCGGTCGCCGGGATGCTCAATAGCGCCTTGTTTCTGTTTGTCATCCTGATAAAACTGGCCCCGCTGGGGATCATAGGCACGTGCATTGGAGGTCTCTGATGCTGTTGGCTCATGCGGGCGGTGATCATTCCCTGACCTACTTGGCAGGCCCGATCCTCACGCTTGCGCTGGCCGCAGCGCTTTACGCCCGTGGGTTAAGCCGGCTGCCCGCCCAGGCCCGGGGTCCGTGGATCCCAAGAACGCTCGCCTTCTATTCCGGACTTTTAATCCTGGGCGTAGCGCTGGCCTCTCCGCTGGAATCGGCGGCCGAAAAGGCGCTTTCATTGCATATGGTGCAGCACGTGCTGCTTCTGCTGGCAGCCCCTCCCCTGCTGGTGCTCGGCCGGCCGGTTACCATGGCCGCCATCGCGCTGCCCGCCCGCTGGTCACAGTCCTTTCGGTATGTACGCACCAAGCGCTCCGGCGAAATGCGGACCCAGATCCGCCCGGTGCAGGCCTGGCTGCTCACTGCACCCGTACTGTGGGCATGGCACCTGCCGGGCGCGTATGAAACCGCCATCGCCCAGCCGGTAGTCCACCTGGCCGAGCACGCCACGTTCCTGGCCGCAGGCGCCACCGTCTGGGCCGTTGCGCTCGGCAGCCTTCGCCATCACCGGCGATCCTACGGATCGGCTGTGGTTATTCTCCTTGGCACCAGCCTGGCGAGTGCGGCCCTTGGAGCTTTGCTGACGTTCGCACCAGAGTCGATCTACCCCATCTACGACGGGCAGGCTTATCTGGGTCTCACCGCCTTGGAGCACCAACAACTTGCCGGCGTGATCATGTGGGTGCCCGGGTCGATCGTCTACGCGCTCACCACAGCGTGGATCGGCCTGACGTGGTTTCGCCAGCTGGACGGGCAGGCAGAGAAAGCCGGCGGTGCCGCTTTAGTCTCCGGTAGGGCGCAGCCATGAAGGTCTTCATGACGGCAATAGCGGTGGTTGTAGCGGTGGGGGCGGGCATCATCGTCTGGAACGCATACTCGGATCGGCCGGCCGAACCATGGCTACCTCCTGCAGTGGTGCGCAGCGATTCGACCGACGGTAAGACGTTGTACATGCGGGACTGCGCCTGGTGCCATGGTGCCGAGGCGCAGGGGACGGGCCGAGGCCCAAACCTCACCGAACGGGCCAACGGCACGGCGCACATCGACTACGTTCTTTCCACGGGCCGGATGCCCCTCGATTCACCCGATCAGCCGATGCAACGCCGTACTCCCATATACACGCAGGAGCAGATAGATGCGCTGGTGCAGTACGCGGAACAGCAGTTGCCAATAACCGGACCCGCTGTACCCGAGTTGAACACCACAGAAGCCGACCTGGGTTTGGGCAATCAGCTTTACCAAGTGAACTGCGCCGCGTGCCACGCCTCTACCGGGATTGGCGGCGCTCTCGGCGGTGGCGGAGAGAGCCTACCCTTGATAAGCCGGAAGGCGGCGATCCTCGCTCCGGATCTCTTCGAAGCGACCCCCAAGGAGGTGGCGGAGGCGATACTGGCGGGCCCGGGCACGATGCCGGTTTTCGGACCGGAAACTTTTACGCAAAGGGAGTTGGACTCCATCGTCGATTATGTAGGACGGCTAACTGAACCGCACAATCCCGGCGGCTGGTCGATGGGCCGCACCGGTCCTTGGTCCGAGGGCGCCGCTGCATGGCTGATCGGACTTACATTGATGATAATTCTCATCATGTGGATCGGTACTAGGAGCACCGAGTAATGAAGACGCCCGCGCAAACCAAAGGCATCGCCGCCGCTTTCGGTGTAAGCGTGCTGTCGTCGATCGGGCTGGCCGTAGTGTACGTGCAGGGCGGCCAAACCCAGCTCGAAGGCCTACTGCTAGGTCTGGCCCTGGGCGGCATCTCGGTAGGCCTGGTGATGTGGGCCAAGCACCTGATGTCGGAGGGAGAGGTGGTCGAGGCGCGCGAGGTTGTCCCGCTGCAGACGGACGAGCGGGAAGAGGTTGCGGAAGCCTACGAGCATGGAGCCGAAGAGATCGGCCGCCGTACCTTTCTCTCCAAGTGGCTGGCCGGGGCGCTGGGCGCCCTGGGCCTGGCTGCACTGTTTCCCATTCGATCGCTGGGTGTGGGACCCGAAGACTCTCTGTTCCACACTGCCTGGCGGCCCGGTACGCGCTTGGTGAAGGCCGACGGTCGTCCGGTACGGCCTTCAGAGCTGCCTCCAAATGGAGTACTCACCGTTTTCCCCGAAAACCACACCCACGACGCGGACTCGCAGACGATGGTGATCCGGCTTCCAACCGGCGATCAGATACCCGGACCTGATGAGTTCAGCGCCGAGGGGCTGGTGGCTTTCTCTAAGATCTGCACCCACGCAGGGTGCCCCGTCGGGCTCTACCAAACCCAGACCCGCCAGCTCTTCTGCCCTTGTCACCAGTCTGCGTTCGACGTCCTGGAGCACGCCAAACCGGTGAGCGGACCGGCCACCCGCCCCCTGCCGCAGCTTCCCTTAGGCGTTGACAACGAGGGTTTCGTCATTGCCACTTCGGATTATCCGGAGCCGGTAGGGCCCGGATTTTGGGACCGCGGCCGTGGTTAGAAAGGTAGTCACCTGGGTCGACGACCGCCTGGGAGCCTCCCGATTCACCCGAGACGTCCTGGCCAAGGTCTTCCCCGACCACTGGTCGTTCCTGCTCGGAGAAATCGCCCTGTACTGTTTTGTTATTCTGGTGCTGACCGGAGTGTTCCTATCCTTTTTCTTCGAGCCCAGTGTGGCCGAATCCGTCTACCGGGGAGAGTACGAACCACTGCAGGGCGTGGTGGTCTCAGACGCCTACCGATCGGTTATGGACCTGAGCTTTGAAGTACGCGCGGGTATGGTGATGCGCCAGATTCACCACTGGGCCGCTCTGGTCTTCTTGGCCGCAATCGTCGTCCACCTAGTGAGAATCTTCTTCACCGGAGCTTACCGGCGCCCTCGGGAAATCAACTGGATGATTGGGTTGACGCTGCTGACGCTGGCAATGTTCAACGGCTTCACCGGCTACTCGCTTCCGGACGACCTGCTGTCCGGAACCGGGTTGCGCATCGCCTATTCGATTGCGCTATCCATTCCGGTGATCGGGACTTGGATGGCTTTTTTGGTCTTCGGTGGAGAGTTTCCGGCAGAGCAGATCATCAACCGGCTGTTCGTTATCCATATCTTCATCATCCCGGTTCTGATCGCCGGACTGCTCACCGCCCACATGGCGCTTATCTGGAGGCAAAAGCACACCCAGTTTCCGGGCGGTCGGCGCCGGGAGGAAAATGTGGTTGGCGAACGGTTGTGGCCCACCTACGCAGCCAAATCCATGGGTCTGTTCTTCGGGGTGTTCGGCATACTGGCGCTGTTGGGCGGACTGGTGCAGATCAACCCAATCTGGCTTTACGGCCCCTTCAAGCCGGCGCAGGTTCCGTCCCCAGCGCAACCGGACTGGTACATGGGCTGGCTGGAAGGGGCGCTTAGACTGTTCCCGGCGTGGGAGATCACCACCTTCGGCTATGAGATACCCAACCCATTCTTCCCGGCAGTGCTGCTTCCGGGGATAACCTTTACCTTGCTCTACCTGTGGCCGTTCCTGGAGGCATTCTTCACCTCGGACCACAAGCCCCATCACCTGCTGGACCGGCCGCGGGACCGGCCGATGCGAACCGCACTGGGAACGGCGACGCTCAGCTTTTACTTCATTTTGTTTGCTGCAGCCAGCAACGATCTGCTCGCCAAGTGGCTGCGGGTTCCCGTCGAGAACGTCGTAGTTGCTTATCAGATCCTGGCCTTCGCGCTACCGCTCGCTACCGGGCTCGGCACATATCTGATCGCTAAGTCACTTACCAAACGAGAAGCGGAGCCGCCCGGCGCGGCACCCGAGACGGCACGTACCTCCTAGGCCGGCGGGCGGACGGCGGAAAGCCGGCGGCAAACCAGTGCCGCCGGCGCAAGCCGCGCCACCTGGTCGCTCACACTGCCGAGAGCGAGCCTGCCGGCGGGACCCAGGCCTCTGGAGCCCACGACGACCAGATCGACAAACTCCGCCAGTTCGAGAATTCGCCTCACAGGATCCCCGCTCGTGGTATCGACCGCCACGGCAAACCCTGCGTCGATCAGGGGTTGTGCCGCCTGGTCGACGGCGAGCACCGCCTTGCTCTGCAAGTGATCCAGCACCTCGCCCGGGGGTACACAATCGTCGTACTGAGCCGCACTTGCCGGAACCTGGTTCGCTACCGAGACGACCTGGACCTCGACTTTGGCGGGATTGGCCAGCTCGAGCAGGTTCCTAACCGCGAGCTCGGCATCCGGGGACCCATCGGTAGCCAACAGCACCTGGACCTTGCCCTGCTCCCGGCGGAACCGGTGCACGATCAAAACCGACGACTCCGATGCGTGCAACACCCGCATCGAAGTGCTGCCCAATAAAAGGTTTCCGAGCCAGCTTGAACTCCCCGCCCCCATCGCAGTCAAGTTGTAGGAGCCCAACTCAATCTGGTCGAGAATCTGTCCGGCGGGTACGCCTACTCCCAAGTGATAGTCGGCCTTGAAGCCCTCTTGCTCAAAGCGGGCCACTTCCTCAGAAGCTACGTCCTTAGGCTGGGGCCGGGGTTTGGTCTCTTCCCGAGTTGAACGTAACGGATACGCAAACTCGACCGAGTCGCACACGTTCACTGTTACGGTCACCCGAGCGGGGTCGGCCACACGCCTCAGCAGGACACCGGCGGCCGCTGCCGGTTTTCCGCTGTTGGTGGCGTATAAAATACGCGTTGTCAATAGCTCTCCTTCGGCTACAATCCGACTTTTCTGTCGCAGATCTGGACTAAGCAGTCTCTTTCGAATCCTCCGCAGAGACGTCTCTGCGAATCTCGCGAGTCAGATCCCTGGCAGAAACCATTCCTACCAGACTGGCACCCCGTGAGAATACCCTCACCCGGCCTGGCCATCGACCACGGGCAGCGAACCCACATTCGTATCGGAACATCTTATGGGAGGCCTCCGTCAGGGAAATCTGCGGACCGACGGTAACCACGAATGGCGAACAAGTTGGCTGTCCTGCAACTTTGGCCCTCCTCGCCGGCTGACGTCTGGAGCCTCCGCAGAAGCGGGCGATCCCGGCAGGGCCAAAAGTCCCTTTTCACACAGGACCCGCATCGACCGTATACCATTGGTTCGGCGACGGGGGTCCTCTTCCCCGTTGGCGCTGAGAGAAAGCGCCACCTATGAAATTAGGCACATCGGACGTACAGAGCAGGCTCCTGGACGCCATTTTGGCACTGGAGTCGGAGCACTCCCCGGGCATAGTCCTGCAGCGCGTAGTGGAGTTCGCCGCTGAGTTGACCTCGGCCCAATACGGAGCGCTGGGTATACTCGGGCCCGGCGGACAAATCCAGGAATTCCTCACCACGGGGATCAGCCAGGCCGAGCGGGACGCGATCGGACCACTTCCCAAAGGCCTCGGCCTTTTGGGCGCCTTGATCGAAGATCCCAGGCCCTTGCGTCTCGACTCCATTTCACGCGACCCCCGCTCGGTTGGTTTCCCGCCGAACCATCCGCCGATGGACTCCTTCCTGGGCGCGCCTGTGGTAGCGGCCGGCGAGGTCCTGGGCAACATCTACCTCACCAACAAACAGGGCGCAGATGAGTTCACCCCGGCGGACGAGGAGGTCCTTCGGGCTTTGGCCAAGCAAGCCGGCGCCGCCGTCGAGAACGCACGGCTGTACGACGCCGCGCAGCAGGCCGTGCGCGCGCGCGAGGAGATGCTCGCGGTCGTCTCGCACGACCTCCGCAATCCGCTCAACGCGGTGGCGATGGCGGTGAGCCTGCTCCAGGAGTCCAGGCTGACGGAGCAGCAGCGCGCGCGGCAGCTCGAGCTGATCGACCGCTCCGCCGAGCGGATGACGCGGCTGATCGAGG
>JAHWKV010000052.1 GCA_019347725.1 Actinomycetota bacterium | reverse complement strand
ATCTCGCTCAACACGGCCAGGCGCGTCCGAACGTCCTCGGAGCGCTTGGTGTCATGGCTCGAGGTGCCGAGCATTGCAAGCGGTCGGTTCCGTTGGGCCTCGGCACACCATGCGTGAAATCCCTCAGGCGTAACGCCGAAGTAGCCTGGATCTCCGCCCACCTCGTTTAGCGCCACAAGACGGTTGTAGTTGTATAAGGCGGTGTCCTCGACCCCCTTGGCCATCACCGGCGCACAGAGCTGTTGGAAGCGCAGCGCCAGCTCCACCTCAGGCGGCCTGCTGTTTTCGTAGCTGTCATCCGACTCCGGACTGACCTTGACGCGCATCAACAGCAGGTCCTTGAGGAAATCCAGCAGATCTTCGTCCAACTCTTCCCACCGCAGGGCTGCCCGGTCAATCGCTTCTTCCACCCGGACCACGTCCTCCGCAGCGACTTCACCGGACGGCCTGACGTAGGTTCTGTACACGCCAAAGCTCTCCAGCACTGCACGCAAAACGTCCGCAAGATCGCGTCGCAGGTAGTCGCGGTAACGGCGGTGCTGCTCACACACCGTCGCAAACAAAGCCGTCAAGCGGTTCACCTCGGTAGCCAGAACCTCTCGCGTAACGCGGTGCTTGCCGGCCTCGGCCACCTGCTCCCAGCCGGCCGATTCGCCGGTGATCTCCGTATAGATTTCGGTGAAAGACCTTTCGGCCGTCGGATCGACGAACAGGGCGGTAGCCAGGTTTGCGAAGTCGTAACCCGTCGTGCCGGCGACCGGCCAGGCGCTGGGCAGAGCCTCCCCGGTCGCAAGGATCTTCTCAACAACGATCCAAGCGCCCGGCGCGCGCCGGGAGAGGCGCTCCAGGTAGCCCTGGGGATCGGTCAGACCGTCGGGATGGTCTATGCGCAGGCCGGTCACAGTGCCCTCTGCCACCCAGCTGAGAATTAGTCCGTGCGTGTCCTCGAACACCGCGTCGTCATCGACGCGCAGCGCCACTAAATGGTCCACGTCGAAGAACCGGCGGTAATCAAGCTCGTACGCACCGGTTCGCCAGTAGGCCAGGCGCCAGTTCTGCCGCTCCAGCAATTGGTCCAACTCGTCGGGATCCGAGCCGATGTCGGCCAGCACCGAGTCCAAGACTTTGCCCAGGGAAGGCAGCTCGCCGAGCAGGTCGGACAGCCGGGCGTTTAGGACCTGACGGTCCCGGTGGCGCTCGTGAACGCTCTGTTCGTCGGTTCTCGAGGACTCCGGTAATCGCCCGTAGGCCGCGGCCAGCGACTCCAGTTCCAAGCTGGCGGCACGCTCGGCCGCGCGCTCGAGCACCAGCTCGAGCGACCGAGGGGCCAGCGGCAGACGGTGTTCGTAGTAGGAAACCACGAAACTTGGACCTTCCCGGGAGAGTACGATCCGTCCTGCTTCGAGCTCCTTACCGTAGTGGTCGCCGAGCACCGGAACGAGGACTTTATTGCGCAGCTTGGGCTGCGGTGGGTCCCAGTCGACGTCGAAATACGATGCATACCGGCTGGCGGCGCCGTTTTCCAGCACATCCCACCACCACAGATTGCGCTCGTCGCCGATCGCCATGTGATTGGGCACCACGTCTATAACCTGACTGAGGCCGGCTTCCTCCAGCGCCTTCATCAGCTTCCCGTGCGCGCCGGCGCCGCCGAGGTCCTCGTTAACCTTGGAGTGATCCACGACGTCGTAGCCGTGCATGCTCCCGGCCACGGCCTGCAGGTAAGGAGAGGTATAGATGTGGCTCACTCCGAGCTGTGCAAGATAGCCGGCTATCGACGCGGCTTGCGCAAAACCGAACTCAGGCGTGAGCTGCACCCGATAGGTAGCGAGCGGAGCTTTCATTGTCTCCTTACTTACCCTGGGCTTCCGGCTTTATGCCGCCCTGAAAGTCGGCAGTAAACGGGACTACGTGCAGTTTTCCTCGAGGAAAGTTGTGACGTTGGTAGCGGCCTGTTGAACGGCAGGGTCATCCATGGCCCGGCCGGCCGCCTGCAGTTTCGCCATGTCCTCTTCGGTCATTTCAGCCAGCGCTTCCGGGTCGTTCGGATCCAGGTCAACCTCGCTTAGCGCATCGGCAAACTGTCCGAACGCGGCACCCACGGTCCGAAAATCCTCGCTCATCTCATTGGGGACTTCATCTGCCGCCCTGGAGAAGCTGTCCGCAATTTCTCGAATCTGATCTGCGTTTCCGGCTCCGCCGGAGGTCGACATCTCGCCGAACGCCTCCGCATACCTCTGGCAATCGGAGTCGGTCAAGACGCTTCCTTCGCTGCTGCGCACCGAGTCGGCGTCTCCGGAGGTGGAGCCGTTATCGCCACCGTCGCCGTTTCCGTTGGAGCAAGCCCCCATCACCAGCATCATGGCGGCGATCAACACCGTGGAGACCCGTCCCAACCTACGATGAAGCATCCCTACCTCCGATCCTGGGCCCTCCCTTCCGAAGGTGACCCGATTTAAGAAATCAACTCCGCGAGGATACCCACCAGCAGCTTCCACGTCGCCTCGACCGTCCAAGCCCTTACCTGCTCCTTCGGCGAATGCGCCCCGGTGATGTGCGGGCCGAAGGAGATGGCCTGCATGCCGGGCCGCTTGGCCACCAGCGCCCCACACTCCAACCCGGCATGAATGACCTGGACCGAAGCAGGCTTGCCGTAGACCTCCTCATACTTACGTTTTGCCACGGCCAGCAGCTCGGCGTCGGGATCCGGATCCCACCCGGGGTAGCCGTCCTGCGGCTCCGGGTGGGCGCCCATCCGCTTGGCCAGGTTCTCTATCGAGGTACGGACGGCCTGCAACTGCTTGTCGACGGGGCTCCGCACGCTCGTGAGGATATGCACCTCGTCATCACCGGTGGATACGTGAGCCAGGTTGGCCGATGTTTCCACCTTGTCCGGGAACTTGGAGCTCATCTTGATGATCCCGTGAGGAAGCTCGTCCAGCAGATCCAAAAGGGTGCCGGCACTGCCGTCGTCCAGGGCCGGGGCGGGTTCGCCTTTTTGTTCCAGAGCCAGGTGCAGGGCTGGCTCGGCGTCCGCCCAGCCGCTCGTCAGCATTCTGGCGGTACCCTCCACAGCGCCCTGGAGGCCGGCAAACCCGGCCGCCGGAACGAGCAGCCGCGCTGCTGCGTCCCTGGGTATGACGTTGTGCGCCCCGCCGCCGGATATCGAACAAACCCGCAGGTCGTGTCCAACCGCCTGCGCCTCACGCAGCGACCCGACAAGCAGCTTTAGCGCATTGGCACGCTTGCGGTGGATCTCAATGCCGCTGTGGCCTCCCCTTAGACCGGATACCGACAGCTCACAAGCTTCCCAACCCTCCGGAGGATCCTCACGCGCGACCTGCAGTCCGATGTCGATGGTCACTCCTCCGGCGCATCCAACTATCAGCTCGTCGGGGTCCTCGCTGTCCAGGTTGATGAGCATTTCGGCATCCATCAGGTCGGGATCGAAGGCTATGGCCCCGTGCAGACCCGTCTCCTCCTGAACGGTAAACACCAGCTCCAGCGCCGGATGCTCTATGCCCGAAACGGTCATAAGAGCCAGGCATGCCGCCGCGCCGATGCCGTTATCGGCGCCGAGGGTGGTGCCCTGCGCGAATACCACGTCGCCGTCGCGATCCACATTGATCGGATCGGTCCAGAAGTTGTGGTCTACGTCCGGATTCTTCTCGCACACCATGTCCAGGTGGGCCTGCACCGCGACCACGGGCCCGGGCGACCCTTCGACGTAGACCACCACGTTGCCGAAGGCGTCCTCCCGCCACGGCAAAAAGCGCTCATCCGCCAGCTTCTTTACATACTCCATGGCCCGCTGCTCCTGCCCCGGCGGGCGGGGAATGGCGGCTAGAGCGGCAAAGTGCTCCCACAGAGGGGCTGGATGCAGGTCCTCAAGCGCAGCGATCACCGTGACCTCCTTATATGCCGGGGGCGGGTTCGACGTCCTTGGTCGCGGCGGCCATGGACTCCGCAAAACGCAGCAGTTCCACAGGCACCGGGAAGACCAGAGTCGAATTCTTTTCTGCGGCCACCTCGACCATGGTCGACAGCAGCCTTAGCTGCATGGCCGCCGGGTGCCTCTCCAGTTCTTCAGCCGCCTCCCCCAGCGCCTTAGCGGCCTCCTTCTCGCCTAAGGAGTGGATTACCTTGCTCCGCCTCTCCCGCTCCGCTTCGGCTTGACGACCCATGGCCCGCCGCATGCCCTCCGGCAGCTCTACGTCCTTGATCTCCACCAGCGTGACCTTGACGCCCCAAGGGTTGGTGAGCTCGTCGATGATCTCCTGCAGCTCTTGGTTGATCTCGTCCCGCTTGGCAAGGAGGTCGTCCAGCTCCACCTGGCCCAAAATGCTGCGCAGGGTAGTCTGCGCTACCTGGGAGGTGGCGTAGTTGTAGCTTTGGATGGCCACAATGGCCTTCACCGGATCAACCACGTTGAAGTAGGTCACCGCATTAACCCGCAAGGTCACGTTGTCCTTGGTGATCACGTCCTGCGGCGGTATGTCGGCGGTGGCCGTCTGCAGGTTCACCTTGATCATCTTGTCGATGATGGGAATGATGAAAAACAGGCCGGGGCCCTTAGCCCCAGTGACGCGGCCCAACCGGAAAATGACTCCCCGTTCGTACTCGGCCACTATCCGCACCGCGGCGAACAGCACGAGAACCGCCACCGCGATCGCAGCAACTATCCCAAACCCTAAATCTTCCATGTTGCCTCCTCTTTGCCGTTAGTCGCCGGCCGACTCGGAGTCTTTCGGCCCCGTGTTTTCTTCGGTTCCCGTTTCATCGATCGGCTCCACCTGCAGTTCCAGGTCCTTCTGGCCGACGACGCGCACCGGCTCGCCCTCGACCAGATCACGATCCGCGCTGACAATCTTCCACCAGGCGCCGTCGACCATCGCCTGACCGTGCTTGCCGTCCGCCCGTTTGACGGTTATCTGCATCCCTTCATAGTGGCCCTGGCCGATAGCCACCTTGCCGAACCTGGCTTTGACCACCAGCCGGCCCGCCAGGACCACAGCCGCAAACATCAGCACGGCTACGGGTACGAGCACACCGACGCCTACCCCGACACCGGGGGTGTTCCGGAACAGAAAGACACCGGCGAGGACCAGCGCGACCGTCCCTCCGGCCGCGGCTATGCCTATACCGGGCGCGTACAGCTCGGCGGCAAACAAGGCCACGGCCACGCCCAGCAGAGCCAAACCGGCAGCCGTTACCGGCAGTACGGCGGTGGCGAATAGGGCCAGCACCAACAGGATCGCCCCCAGGACTCCTCCGACCCCGATTCCCGGACTGGCCAGCTCGTACACGATGGCCAGGGTCCCGAGCGAGAAAAACAAAAAGACCAGGTTGGGGTCGGCCAGGAACTTTTGAATGCCGCGCAAAAAGCCGAGGTCGTGGCGCTCCACCGACGCTCCGGCAGTGGCAAGCGTCACGTTCTGCTCCTCGGCCAGGGTGACCTCGACGCCGTCGATCTGTTCCAAGAGCCCGCTCAGCGAATCGGCGATGAAATCCACAGCTCCGATCTCCAGCGCCTCCGTCACGGGGACCGACCGGCCTTCGGTGACCATCTCCCGGGCAAATTCGACGTTGCGGTCCCGGAGCCTGGCCAGCGACTCGGCGTAGGCCGCCGCGTCGTTGATCACCTTGTCGCTTACGTCGCCGCCCTCCAGCTCTACCGGCGTGGACGCTCCGATGGCAGTACCGGGGGCCATGGCTGCAACGTGGGCCGACATGGTTATGATGGCGCCGGCCGAAGCTGCCCGGGCGCCCCGCGGGCTCACGTACACGACCACCGGGACCTCGGACGAGATGATCGACTGCGCAATGCGCCGCATCGACGAGTCCAGGCCGCCCGGGGTGTCCAACTCGATCACAAACGCCTCGAACCCTTGAGCGCCGGCGCGGGCGACACCCTCCGAGAGATAATCGGCGGTCACGGGGGTTATAGGATCGGCGACCTCGGCCACCAGCACCGAGCGCGCCTGTTGGGCCCCCGCCGGAGCCGCCCCCGCCAGGACGGCCGCCGCCACCAGGAAACACCCGGCCATTGCTGCACTCCGCCGGACAATGGCTCGCGGTGCGAGCGCGCATGTCATGTGCACAAGACTAGACCCTTTGGGTTCTGTGGGGCCCCGAAGGATTTTCCAGCCGCCTGATACTCTTGAAGATCACCGTCGGCCTCTTGAGCCGGCAAACGACACAGGGGAGCCCGCCGGTACGCAACCGTGCGGGATGAGAGGCCGTAAGGCGACCCTTTGAACCTGATCCGGGTAGTACCGGCGGAGGGAGGAACTTGATGAGCACGCACGAGCTGCTTCCTACGATCAACCCTGCAGGAAGCGAAGAACCAGCTTTCCCGTCCAGCCGTAAGGTTTACATCGACGGCAGCGACCCCAGCATCCGGGTGCCGATGCGGGAGGTGTCGCTGTCGCCCACAGGGGTGCAGGAAAACGAGCCGGTGCGGCTTTACGACACCAGCGGTCCGTACACCGACCCCGACGTGCCTATAGACGTCGAATCCGGGCTTGCGCCGTTACGGCGAGAGTGGATCCTCTCCCGGGACGACGTGGAATCGGCCGCCGGCGCTGCCCAGGCGCAGGGCTTCACCCGCCGTCGCGGCGTCCTCAGGGCCAAGCCGGGCCACACGGTCACCCAGATGCACTACGCGCGCAAGGGTCTGATCACGCCGGAGATGGAGTTCATCGCCATCCGGGAGAACCTCGACGCCGGGTACGTGCGGGACGAGGTGGCCAGGGGCCGGGCCATCATCCCGTCGAACATCAATCACCCGGAGTCCGAGCCGATGATCATCGGTCGCAACTTTCTGGTGAAGATCAATGCCAACATCGGAAACTCGGCGGTGAC
>JAHWKV010000051.1 GCA_019347725.1 Actinomycetota bacterium | reverse complement strand
TGGCGCGCCGGCCCGGCGTCGTAGGCCTAGATTTGCGAACTCCCATTTACTCCACTCCTACCTGGTCTCGAACAGTTCGATCTTGTCGCCCTCGGCGAGCTTTACTACCGCGCGGCGGGTGTTGTTGCGCACCCCACGGCCCAGCCGGTTCGACTTGACCTTGCCCTTGCGGTTGATGGTGTTGACGCTCACCACCCGCACTCCCCAGATCTCCTCGACCGCCTGGCGGATCTGCACCTTGTTGGCGTCGGGGTCGACGATGAAGGTGTACCTGTTCTCGTCGATCAGCTCGTAGGACTTCTCACTGACTACCGGACGGATGATCACGTCGCGTGCGGCCATTACTCGTCACCCCCAGAAAGCGTCTGCAAAGCAGATGAGGTCAGCACGACCGTGTCGGCGGCCAGCACCGACGAGACGGTGGGGTACCGCACGCACATCACCTCCGGCAGGTTGCGAAACGACTTGAAGACCTCGTCGGGAAGCAGGTCCTTGGTGCCGGTCACCAGCAGCACCCGGCCGGCGGCTTCCCACGTGTTCAAAAGATCCACGGCCTTCTTGGTTTCCGGCCGCTCAAACGCAGGAAAGTCCACGATGCGCAACGCGCCCTCCTGGGCCCGCACGCTAAGCGCCGAGTTCAGCGCCTTGGCCTTGACCTTCTTGTTAATCCGCTGCGAGTAGTCCCGCGGCTTGGGCCCGTGGGCCACGCCGCCGCCCGCCCACTGCGGCTCGCGGATCGAGCCGTGCCGGGCGCGGCCGGTGCCCTTCTGACGCCACGGCTTGGCGCCGCCGCCGCGTACCTCGGCACGCGTCTTGGTCGAGTGCGTCCCGGCGCGGGCCGCAGCCAGCTGCGAGCGCACCACCGAGTGCATGACCGCGGTATCCACGTCGGCGCCGAACACCTTCTCCGGCAGCGTTACTTCCTTGCGGGCCCCCTTCGCATCGAACGAGGGTGCCTTGGGTCCTTTGGTAGCCGCCATCAGTTAGCCCTCCCCCGGTTGCTGGAGCGCACCAAAACCACCGAGCCGTTGGGTCCGGGCACCGCGCCGCGTACCAGCAGCAAGCCCTTTTCCGGGTCGGCCTGAACGACTTCCAGGTTCAACATCGTTACCCGGGCCCGGCCCATGTGACCGGCCATGCGCATGCCCTTGAACACCCGTGAAGGCGTGGCGCAGGCGCCGATGGCCCCCGGGGAGCGGTGCTTGCGCTGAGTGCCGTGGCTGGCTTCCTTGCCCCGGAAGTTGTGCCGTTTCATTACGCCGGCAAAACCTTTGCCCTTGGACACGCCCACCACGTCGGCCCGCTCGCCCGGCGCGAACACGTCGGCTCTTAGCTCCTGGCCCACGGTGAACTCGCTGACGTCGGCCAGCCGCAGCTCCACCAGGTGGCGGTTGGGTGGGATGTCCGACTTGGCCAGGTGTCCGACCTCGGGTTTGGCCAAAGCTTTGGCCTTGACCTCGCCGAAAGCCATCTGAATGGCCGAGTAGCCGTCCTTCTCGGGAGTGCGAATCGCGGATATTCGGCACGGACCGGCCTGGATGACCGTTACCGGCACCACCCGCGCCTGGTCGTCGAAGATCTGGGTCATGCCCATCTTTCGCCCGACAATGCCTTTGGTTATTACAGCCATTAACGTACCGTCCTGTAGGGAGCGCGAGCACCGAGAGCGCTACGGCCCGTCATAACTTGACCTCGATGTCCACGCCGGCGGGCAGATCGAGCCGCATCAGCGAATCGACCGTCTTCGGGGTGGGGTCGATGATGTCGATGATCCTTTTGTGGGTACGCATCTCGAAGTGCTCCCTGGAGTCCTTGTCCTTGAAAGGAGAGCGGATCACGGCGAACTTCTCGATACGGGTGGGTAGCGGGACCGGCCCGTGCACCGAAGCGCCGGTTCGATTGACCGTGTCCACAATCTTGCGGGCACTTTGGTCGATGACCTCGTGGTGATATGCCCTTAGTTTGATTCTGATCCTCTGTCCCGCTGCCATCTCTATGGTCCTTACTCGCCGCGAATCTTCTTTACAATCTCCTCGGCCAAAGCTCTGGGGACCGCCTGATAAGAGTGGAACTGCATGGTGTATGTCGCCCGGCCCTGGGGGTTGGAGCGCAGGTCGGTTGCGTAACCGAACATCTCCGACAGCGGTACCTGCGCCTTGATGTACTGCAGGGATCCGCGGTGATCCATCTTCTCGATGCGGCCCCGCCTGGAGTTGAGATCCCCGATGACCTCGCCCATGAAGTCCTCGGGCGTGGCCACCTCTACGTCGGCTACCGGCTCGAGCAGTTCGGGCTTGGCCTTCTGCGCCGCTTCCTTCAAAGCCATACTCCCGGCGATCTTGAAGGCCATCTCGGAGGAGTCCACGTCGTGCGAGGAGCCGTCCAGCAAAGTGGCTCTTAGGTCCACCAGCGGATAGCCGGCGATAACCCCGGAGGCCATGGCCTCCTGGATGCCGTGGTCCACCGACGGGATGAACTCGGTGGGGATGGCCCCGCCTTTGATCTTGTTGACGAACTCGTAGCCGCCGCCGGGGCCGAGCGGCTCCAGCGCGATCTCGACATGGGCAAACTGGCCCTTACCACCGGTTTGCTTGACGTAGCGAAGCACGTGCTTGTCCACCGTCTTGGTGATCGACTCCCGGTAGGCCACCTGCGGCCGCCCGACGTTGGCGTCGACCTTGAACTCCCGGGTGAGGCGGTCCACCAGCACCTCCAGGTGCAGCTCGCCCATACCGGAGATGATCGTCTGACCGGTCTCCTCGTCGTTGCGGATGGTGAAGGTGGGGTCCTCCTCGGCGAGACGGTGCAGCGCCTGGCCGAGCTTCTCCTGGTCCAGCTTGGTCTTGGGCTCGATCGCCATGGAGATGACCGGAGTGGCAAACGTCGGCGACTCCAGCATCACCGGATATTCGGGGTCGGAAAGGGTGTCGCCGGTAAGCGTGTGCCTAAGGCCCACCACCGCCACGATGTCGCCGGTCATGCATGCGGCCAGGTCCTCGCGGTGGTTGGCGTGCATCTGCAGCAGCCGGCCGGCCCGCTCCTTGCGATCCCGGGTGGAGTTGAGCAGCTGGGATCCGCTTTTGAGCACGCCGGAATACACCCTGATGTAGGTGATACGGCCCACGTGCGGGTCGGACATGATCTTGAAGGCCAAGGCGCTAAAGGGCTCGTCGTCCTTGGGTGCGCGCTCGACGGTCTCGCCGGTGCGGGGCACCTCGCCGGTAACCGGGGCGACCTCCACCGGGGAGGGCAGGTAGGCCACCACGGCGTCCAGCAGGGATTGCACGCCCTTGTTCTTAAAAGCCGAACCGCACAGCACGGGCTGAATCTCGTTGGCCAGGGTGGCCTTGCGGACTGCGGCCCGCAGGTGCGCGGGGCTGGCCTCCTTTTCGTGGACGAAGGCCTCCATGACCTCGTCGTCGAACTCGGCCAGCACCTCGTACAGCTGGTGATGCCAGTACTCGGCCGATTCCTTCAATTCTTCGGGTATCTCACGCTCTTCGTAGATCTCGCCCTGCTCCGAGGTCCACTCGTAGCCCTTCATGTCGACCAGGTCGATGAGGCCCTTGAGCTCGGACTCGGAACCCCAGGGGATCTGAATCGGCAGCGGGTGGGCACCGAGGCGCTCCTTGATGGAGTCCACCGAGGCGAAGAAGTCGGCCCCCAGGCGGTCCATCTTGTTGACGAAGCAAACGCGCGGGACGTGGAAGCGATCGGCCTGGCGCCACACCGTCTCCGACTGCGGCTCGACGCCGGATACGGCGTCGAACACGGCCACCGCGCCGTCGAGCACCCGCAGCGAGCGCTCCACCTCTACGGTGAAGTCCACGTGACCGGGCGTGTCGATGATGTTGATGGTGTGGTCGCGCCACTTGCAGGTGGTCGAAGCCGAGGTGATGGTGATGCCCCGCTCCTGCTCCTGGACCATCCAGTCCATGACCGCGGCGCCCTCGTGGACCTCGCCCAGCTTGTAGGTGCGCCCGGTGTAGTAAAGGATCCGCTCGGTCGTGGTGGTCTTGCCCGCGTCGATGTGCGCCATGATCCCGATGTTTCGGGTCAGGTTCAGCGGCACCTCGCGGATGGAGGCCACCTTCTTTTTAGTCTGGATGGCTTCTTTTTTGTCCATAGTCTTACTACTCGTCATCTCTTCGCCCGCTCGTGATTGCTTCCCTTACCAAATCAAACGGCCGGGGGATACCCGGCCGGTCGGTCATCCATGCGTGCTGCTTTAAGCGTGCATGACCGTCCGGTTCGTCTTGTTCAAGCCGTCTAGTTCCTTACCATTTGTAGTGCGCAAACGCCCGGTTGGCCTCGGCCATCTTGTGCAAATCCTCACGGCGCTTAACCGATGCTCCGGCGCCGTTGGCGGCGTCCATGAGCTCGCCGGCCAGCCGCTGAGCCATGGTGCGCTCCTTGCGGGCCCGGGAAAAGTTGACCACCCACCGCACCGCCAGCGTGGACGAGCGACGTGACTGAACCTCAACAGGAACCTGGTAGGTGGCTCCACCCACCCGCCGAGAACGCACCTCCACCAGCGGGCGAACGTTCTCAATGGCCTTGCGCAGAGTCTGGGTAGGGTCGGTTCCGGTCTTTTCGGAAACGATCTTCAAAGCTCCGTAAACAATCTTCTCGGCCAGCGACTTTTTGCCGCTGAGCATCATCCGGTTGACGATCTGAGTCACCATCGGGCTGTGGTAAACGGGATCGGGTACAGCCGCGCGTCTCTCAGCAGGACCTTTACGTGGCACTAGTGCACCTCCCCGTGGGTCGAGCGAGCACCGAGAGCGCTCAGGCGCACCGAATGCAAGGCGCGAGGAGGGTGCGTACCGCCGCTTGCCGTACGTGCCCGACGAGGAACGCCGCAGTCGGTGATGACTGGGCGCTCGAATGCCACGCTGCTCACGGGGGGGTGCACTATGAGCTTTCCTTGGCGCCGTAGCGGCTGCGGGCCTGCTTGCGCCCTCGTACGCCGGCGGTGTCCAGCGTACCGCGCACGATCTTGTAGCGAAAACCGGGCAGGTCCTTCACACGGCCGCCTCGCACCAGCACGATGGAGTGCTCCTGCAGGTTGTGGCCGATGCCGGGAATGTACGCCGAGACCTCGATTCCCGAGGTGAGCCGCACACGGGCTACCTTACGCAGCGCCGAGTTGGGTTTCTTAGGGGTCTGGGTCTTGACCACGGTACAGACGCCGCGGCGTTGCGGGCAGCCCTTCAAGGCCGGGGTCTTCATCTTAGACCTAGGCGACTTGCGGCCTTTTCTGATCAGCTGCTGCGTCGTGGGCATACCTTTGGCGTCCTTCTTTGTAGTCAGCTTTCGCGGTGAACCCCCGGTAAGCCGCATACGCGACAGCTAGGGAATCCGCAATTGAAACTGTGGATCCTTAAGGCGAGTTCGGCCCTTTGCAGGTCCTGAACTTACCTAGGCACCAGATGAATTCCGGGATGCGCGAGCTTCCCTCACGGGAATACCGCACAAGGAAAACAACTTACCACCGCCTGGGGGGGTGGTCAACCGAATCGAAGGCCCGCCACGTGCGCGCATCGGTTGAATTGAACGCAGTCTCCGTTGCTCCTTGCGCTACCCTAAGAGTTTGCTAAGTTCTGGCAGTTAACCTTAACTTCTCACCCTTCATGCCGATAAGTAACACACAGTGATGCCATTGAAACAAGGGAGTAAAAGTTTGTTCGGCCATCGCAGTAACTCGCAAGTCAGCCGTCTAAACATATCGACGCGCAAAGCGCGGTTTTTAGCAACGGTCGGCGGCGCTGTTGCTCTGCTGATTCCCCTCACCCCCATCTCCGCCGGCGCGGCCCCCCTGCTCGACCTCCGCGGTTTGGTGGAGGACCTCTTAGGCGCCGGTGAGCCCGATCCCGTCACGACTGCTTCCTCCACGGCCAATTTCGTAGAAGGTGAGCTCATTGTGCGCTTCGACCCTTCCTCCAACGCGCCTGAGCGAGCCCAGGCTCGCCAGCGCCAGGGGCTGCAGAAGGTTAGGGACCTGCCGCTTGAAGGACTGGAATTGGTGCGCATCCCCGGTTTACGTAAGGCGCCCGACCACGCCCGCAACGTGGTTTCGGAAAAAAGCGTCCGCTACGCCGAGCCCAACTTCATAGCCTCTACGGCTCAGGCGCCCAATGATCCCTATTTCTCCAACCTGTGGGGACTGGATAACAACGGGCAAACGATCCTTAACGTGACCGGCGCCCACAACGCCGACATAGACGGACCGGAGGCTTGGGACTTCGGCGGCGCCTCCACACCGGTGGTGGCGGTGGTGGATGCCGGCGTAGACGTCAACCACGCCGACCTGACCGCCAACATTTGGACCAACCCCGGCGAATCCGGTGCGCTTGCCGCCAACGGCATCGACGACGACCGCAACGGCTACATCGACGACGTACACGGATGGGACTTCGTCAACGACGACAACACCGTGGTCGACTCCGACGAGATATCCCACGGCACGCACGTGGCGGGCACAATCGCCGCGGTGCGGGACAACGGCGTGGGCGTGGCCGGCGTCAGTCAGGCCGAGATCATGTCGCTCAAGTTCTTAGGCCCGGAAGGCTTCGGCACCCTGTCGGGGGCTCTATACGCCATCGACTACGCCGTGAAAAACGACGCCGACCTGAGCAACCACTCCTGGACCACCGGCGGGTACAGCCAGTCGCTGGCCGACGGGTCGTGGCCGTTGACGGTGACGGCCCCGGTGATGCCGTCGAGCGTGCCGCCGCTCGAGACCGTCCGGGTGTCACCCGAGGCCGTGCTGCCGAGCTCGATGCGGTCGTCGCCGTCGTTGCCGTTGATGGTCAGGATGGCCGCGCTCGCCTGGACCTCGATCCAGTCGTTGCCGACCTCGCCGTTGATGGTG
>JAHWKV010000050.1 GCA_019347725.1 Actinomycetota bacterium | reverse complement strand
TGTCTTCGTGCTCGACCTTGTCCAGGTAGTACTGAATGACGTCCTTGCGTCCCTGTTTGTCGGGCAGTCCCACATGAATCTTGCGATCAAACCGGCCCGGCCGGAGCAATGCAGGGTCCAGATCGCGGGCCCGGTTCGTAGCGCCGATGATCAGCAGGTTGTACGAGGGGACCTTCGGCTTGAGGTGAACCGACACCCTGAGCGCTCAGAAAGGCGCTCAGTCAGCGTCGATAGGGAAAGGGGAAGCCGAGTCTTCGGGGTCAAAAGTGGGTATCTCAAACCCGCAGTCCTCCAACATCGCCAGGATCTGCGGCTCCGTCCAGCCCCGCCGGCGCAAACCGATCAGCAGATTCAGCGGCGCGAAGTCTTTGCTGCAGTAAGGGCAACAGGTCCACTGGCTGATGCTCTGCGGCAACTCGCTGCCGCAGTAAGAACATACGTCGAACGCTTGGCGCTCCTCCGCCAAAGTCTCGTAGCCGTCGAGAAACCCGCGCGCGTACTCCCAAGAGACATACTCGTCGGGGTCCGGATCCCAGGCCGGCTCGTGAACCGGCGTGGTGCCCGAGTCGAGTATCTGCTGAAGGTTCCCCGCCAGAAGATCCCAGCCGAGGTAATGATCGTCGTCGCAGTCCGGGCAGAAGACGACAACGCCTCTTAACCCACGCGAGGCAAGTACCGCTTTGAGTGTTTTTACGTCGTGGAGGTCCTGGTGCAGGGCTTCTCGCTCGGCCGCATCAATCGGACCGGAATCACCGTCCCCGAACCCCGGGTCATCGGTATGCTCTTCGAAAGCCATCGCTGCACTATTCTACTCCCTGCAGAGGGGCTAGTCGGACCTTCAATCGTGGAGGTGCCCGCAGACCGGTAGGTTGGGCAGCGATGTCGTCTCTATGACAAGGAGAGTGCCGGCTTGGAAATCAGAATCGGGGTGACCCACTCGCCCAAGGAAATCACGCTGGAAATGGGCGACGAGCAGGAAGAGCTGGTCAAAAAAATTGAAGGATCGTTGAATCAGGACACACCGGTGTTGTGGCTGACCGACAAGAACGGCAAGCGGGTCGGCGTACCCTGCGACAAGCTTGCTTACGTGGAGATGGATCCTCAAAATGAGCCCCGCTCCGTGGGCTTTGCGCCATAATCCGACCTATGACCGGACCCCCCGAGAGCTATGCCTCCCTGCTGAGAGCCCGCCGCGGCTACCTGGGTACCAACGGGAGCGACGGGACGGCCAACGTGGTGCCCGTGTGCTTCACCTGGGCGGGAGAGGCCATATGGATTCCCGTAGACGAGGATGCGGCCATCCTCTCCAGGCAGCGCGGCCCCGAGGGCGGACCCAAGGTCACCTTCATGGTGGATCGCTGGGACGAGGATTGGACCCGGCTTTCCTGGCTGGTCGCCAAGGGAAGGGTGACCGTCCTGGACGAGGACCAGGAGTTCGACCGCTCTCTCGCAGCCCTGGAGAGCAAGTATCCGCAATACCTCAAAAACCCTCACGAGGGACCCATAGTCCGGCTGGACGTGGAGGAGTGGACCGGGTGGGACGCTTTGGATAGCGAGCCTACCGTCTAGGGCTGAACCATCTGTTTTGACACCCACCGTTCCAAGGCTGCCTTGACGATCTCCGGCCGGATTGGCTTAGAAATATAGTCGTCCATCCCCGCCGCGAGGCATTTTTCTTTATCGCCCTCCATGACTGCCGCGGTCATGGCAACCACAGGAACTTGAGACATGGAACCTTCGAGCCGGCGAATCTGCCGGGTAGTCTCGTAGCCGCCCATCTTGGGCATTTGGCAGTCCATCAAAACGGCCGAATACTGCACCTGCGACAGCCGGTTCAAGGCCTCGGCCCCGTCGGGCGCCACATCCACCGAGTAACCCAACGCCTCCACGGTGGCGACGGCTACCATCTGGTTGACCCTGTCGTCCTCCACGACCAGGATCTTGCCCAGCGACTCACTAGCGGCCGCAACGCCCGGGCCGACCAGGTGCTCGGCGGGGCCACCGGCTTCGGCATCGGTCTGAACCGCTTTGGCAAAAGGAAGCACAAACCAAAAGGTGCTTCCCCGGTCGAGCTCGGCATTCACACCTATCTGGCCGCCGGCCAGCTCCACCAAGCGCGGGAAATAGCGAGCCCGAGACCCGTACCACCAAACTTTCTGGTTGTGGAGGAGTCCACCTGAGAGAAGGGCTCGAACAACTTGGTGTGATCCTCCGGGGCAATCCCTATGCCGGTATCTTGCACCTCGAATTTAACCTGGACCGCGTCGTCGGCCTCCGAATCCACCTCTACCAGCACCCATATATCTCCGGTTTCGGTGAACTTGACCGCGTTGGAGACCAGGTTGAGCAAAATCTGACGCAACCGGACGGAATCACCGCAGACGCGGCGGGGTACGTGGTCGGACACTTCCACCGTCAGGGTCAGCCCCTTGCTCCGAGCTGTCTCAGCCAGCAGCAGCACCGATTCATTGACCACGTCGCGCAGGTCGAACTCAATGACCTCTAGGCTCATCCTGTCGGCCTCGATCTTCGAAAAATCCAAGATGTCGTCGATGATCGCAAGAAGAGCCTCGCCGGCGCCCTTCACTCCCTGTGCATACGACCGCTGGCGCTCGTCCAACGCTGTATTCAGCAACAGCCCCGTCAGCCCGATGACTCCGTTCATGGGAGTCCTTATCTCGTGGCTCATAGTGGCCAGGAACTCTCCTTTGAGGCGCGACGACTCCATCGCCACATCCCATGCGCCGGCCAGCTGTTCGTTGCTGTGCACGAGCTGCTCGGCCACAACACGTTGCGCCTCGATCAACTCGCACCTGGCCAGAGCGAGATCCACCATGACGGCGAATGACTCGAGCTGCGCGAGCTCCTCAGAACCGAAAACAAGTGAGTAAGAACTGGTCCAGATAATCAGCGCACCCGAGCTCAGCGGCACCCGCACCGTCTGCTAGCCTGGTCCGGCAAGCTTTTCATCGCCGGCCGTCGCGTGATCGACAGCCTCCGGATCAACGTTGTGAGCGCCGATCAACGCGTTGGTGCCATCGACCAGCGTTGCCCCCCACCCACCTAGCGAAGCAGCCACATAAGGCAGGACCTGCGCACAGACCTCCTGCGGGGTTTGCGCCGCCATCAGTCCCAGCTGCGCCGCCTGTAGACGCTCATCCTCGGACCGGCGCCAGATCCTGCGCAACGCCGCCGGGGGCGCAAACCCTGCGAAGAAAAACACCGCGCTGCCCAAAGCCATCGGTTGGAGCAGCGTCGTTGATGCGACGGTTCGGTCGACGGCGCTGAGCAGCACAACAGATATCAGCCCCCCACTTAACAGAACTGACGCCAAGCTCAGCATGCGCATCCGTTTTCGGACGACGGCCGGTTGGCCGCCGGCCTGCTTGTACATCTGGAACGAGGTAACGCCCGAAAGGGTCAGCCATTGAGAAAGGAGCAGGACTGCGTATGCCATTGCCCACCCAGGCCACGACTCGTTAAGGGCAGGCAAGCGTGGGGCCGCCAAAGTGACCACCACTACAAGCGCGGTGAACCAGGTCGCCCACGTGTTCCATCGGTCGGTCGCTGACCACAGCAGGCGGCCGAAGCGGTACAGGAAGTAAGGAAAAGCTGCCAGCAGACACAACGTGGACTTTTGCACCCAGATCGCCGTCTCGAGGCTGCCCCCGGGTTGGGTCAGATAGCGCAGCGCTGACACTGCCGCGATCGAGGTAAAGGCGGCCGGCCACCCAGCCGGAAGCCGGCGAGCGCCATCGGCGTCAACCTCGGATGGCCACCAGGGCGAGCAGGACGAAAAGGATCGTGTTCAGATTCCGCATCAAAGGACCGATGGAATAGAGTCAACCCTGTTCACTGGGTCTTTTATCCATGGTACTCCTGCACCGGGTGGTAGATGCAGCACCGAAGGCGGCAAGACCTTTACAGCCCCGGCCAGTCCTTCTTCTTTTCAGGTCTCTTGAAGGCGTCCTCCAGCGTTCCCGCCGATTTGGGTTCCTCCAGGTCTTGCAAGGAACGCTTGCCCTTAATGTCGCCAGCAGCTTTGAGTACGTCGTCAAGGCTCTTCCGGGGAGTTCCGTAGATGCGCAGGCGCAACTTGGCAAGGACGTCGGCATGCTCTTCGATAAGTCCCGAGGTTCGGTCCAACTCGCCGAGCACCTGTTCCGCCTGCTTGATCAGCTCGATGTCGTCCATCGGAACCTCTCCTCAAAGTGCGCTATCCTGCGGTGAGAATCTTGCTTATCTGTTCCATCCGGTTTTCCACGGACCCGGTCAGCGTGTCGTACTCGATGTCATGAGATCGCAAGATCCTAATGACTCGCTCGTCTATTTCCTTTTGGAATTCGGGATCGTCGGGGCGCAGCCCGTCCAGAACGATGGGAAACTCAATCGGCAAGTAGAAAACGTGAGTGTAGTTGCTGCGCAGCCGCCGCTCCGCCAGCTTCACGCACTCGTCCCACAGCGCCGTCTCTTTGCATCTTGGCTGATTGTCGAGCACCCACCCGGCGTAGGCCATGACGTCCACCAGGGAGCGGTCTCCAACGAAGTCCGAGGTCGACAGCTCGTTGTTGTACTGCTTGAGGAAAATGAGCGCCTCGGTCTCCGGCGTGGCGTTTTTGTCGAGCTTGAAGCCCAGATCCACCACCTCGCGCGCCGTCTCGGGAAGCAGCGGCAGGTCCAGGTGGTGCGCCAGCTCCTCCCCCAGCGTGGTCTTGCCGGTCGAGAAACTGCCAACGATCGCGATTCTTCTCTCTCTGTGTCGGTCCATACAGCCGATACTAACCGACGTCGCCCGGCGGCTGGCAGTTTGGACACCAGTAGGTAATCCGCTCCAACCCGGCCTCCCCCAACCGTGCGGAGGAGATCTTGGCGCCACAGCGGCGGCAGGGGCGGCCGCTGCGCTCGAAGACCCAGTGTCTGGCGCCTTTGTTTGTGTTACCCGTGGTGGTCTGGCTCCAGCGGCCGGTGTTGGCGCTGAGCAGCCGCCGGGCCAGTTCCACCACGCCGGCCGGGTCGGCGACATCGCCCACTTTGGCCGCGGGGTTGATTCCCTTCAGGTACAGCACCTCATTCTTGTACAGGTTGCCGATGCCTGCGAGATTCCTCTGATCCAGCAAGGCGTCGACAATAGATCTTTCCGGCGCCGCCTTCAGGCGGCGAAGCGCTTCGGCCGGGTCCCAGTCGGAACCCAACAGGTCGGGGCCCAAATGTCCGACGACATCCTGCTCGCCGGCGGTGGGCAGGACCTGCACCGTGCCCAGCAGCCGGCCCACCGCGGTGTACTCGACGTTGGCCAGGATCGCTCGAATCCTGTGATCACTCCGGGACCACCGGCGATGGGGGCCGTACACGCTCCAGGAGCCCTCCATCTTCAGGTGGCTGTGCACGGTCATCCCCGCATCGGTGCGAGCCAGGAGATGCTTTCCCCTGGGCACTACCTCAGTCACCTTTTGCCCGGTCAGATCCACGGTCGCGTATTCAGGCACCCGCAAGTCCGACCCGGTGAGCAAACGCCCCGCCAGAGCCCGGTGCAGCGAACGGGCGGTCCGCAGTACGGTATCTCCCTCAGGCACGCAGGCGCAGTCCTTTGGGAGTCTGGCGAAAGCCCGCCGCCTCCATAGCTTTAGCCACTGCCGAGTCCAGCACCGGCCGGCCGTCGGCCCGTTCTACCGCGAGCTTGCCCAGTACCCCTTGCCTGACGGCCTGGGCCAGGGCCTCTACCGCTGGGTGCAACAAACCTTCGTCGCTGCCGTAGGTCAACAGGGTTCGGCCTCCCCTTTCCACGTACAAGATCAGATTCCCCCGCATAAGCACGACCAAAGCGCCAGCCTTGCGCCCCGGCCGGTGCCCCTTGCCGGTCGACTGGGTATCTTCCGGCCGCTCCGGCCACGGCAGCGCCGCGCCGAAGGGGTTGGCAGGGTCTGTAGCGGCAAGCACCAGCGCGAAGCTGTCTTCCGCCGGTTTCGACGCAATCGACCGCATGCGGTCCACCGCGCCCGGCATCGCAAACTGCGCCGCTCCCAGGTGCTCCACAAAGTAGCCGCGGCGGCACCGCCCGAACTCCTCCATCGCCTTTAACACCGGGTAAATCCCCGCAAAACCGCCGGGAGGGTGCTCGGACATGACGGCCGGGCGGGTAAGGACGCCGTGGCGGTCCAGCAGCTGCTCGGCCAGCGCAGCCATGGCCCGAGTCTCCTGCGGTGAGCGCGCCGGCAGCAAGCTCCATCGACCCACGGAGGTGGGCGGTCCCTGCCTGGAGACCGGCACCGGTCCCGGTCGCCGCCGGTACCCGGGACGAACCGGTGCGGCTCTCCTACCAACCCCCTTAAGGGACCGGACGGCAGCCAGCGTGTCGTTGGTCACCAGCACCGACCACACCAGCTCCCACAGCGCGTGCAGGACGACAGTGTCGGTGGCCGGCCCGGTTGCTTCGACTATCTGCCGGAAGAACATTGCCCCGCCGGACGCCAGCACCTCGAGGACCCCGGCCGCCTCCTCGGTCAGCTCCTCGTCGCGCGGCGGCGGCAACAGCAGCGGCGCATCGCCGGCTAGCGACACGGAAAGTTCAGACAAAAATATGAACGACTGGGAAGTTGAGAGCACTGCGATCCACGAAGCGTGGTCTTTTAACCCTTCTCCAGTGCGTGAGCTTGGCGGTATAGGTACAGATGTGGGCTCTGCAACACCGCAGCTGTCTTGCAGTCCAATACGCAGCCCATCTCCTGCATTTGACGATCATCTTCCAGTTGATGTGACAGTGCACCTTGAGACTGCAGCAGCCGCAACAGCCACCTCAAATGCATCACCAGAGCAATACGTTGAGCATGCCGCAGCTGACGAACCTCAGGAAGCAAGTGCTGCCGACCCAGCTGCAATGGCTGCCGTGACTGCAGCTGCTGATGGTGAT
>JAHWKV010000004.1 GCA_019347725.1 Actinomycetota bacterium | reverse complement strand
GGTGTCCTTCCAGGGTTTCGAAGCGGTAGTCGACCTACCGGGCCACCGAGCGCTGGAGGAGAGGTACGGCGATTAGCCCGGTGGTTAATCCAGCCCTCGGGCCTCCAACGCTTCGGCCGTCTGATCGGCCATTTGCAGGGTCTTGATCAACAGGGGAACCAGTAAGGCCGCTAAACTTTTCTCCACCCCACGGGACCGCTGAGCCTCTCTCACTTGCTGAGCTTTTTGGGCGATGCGCGGCACGAAGCGAATGGCCATTGAAATGGCCAGCGCCACGCGGGCCGGATCAACGCCGACGTACCGGGCGGGACGCAGAAGGATTTCTAGTTCACCGAGCATCTCGCTCGTACGGGTGGTGAGGGTGACCACCGTGGCCGCCAGCACCAAAGCTACGATGCGCAGGTCGACGAGCAGGCCGGCCTCCCAGCTATCGAGCCAGGCGTGAGCGATCAAGAGGATCATCAGCAACGGCGCCAGGGTACGCAGCTGGCGCAGAGGCACCCGAAGCGGTATGCGAGCGAAAGCGACCAACGCCAGCTGAGTCGCTATGACAACCAGCAGCACCCAGGGGTCGCGGGTGAACGACACTGCGATGCCGCCGGCCAGCAGCAACCCCATCTTCCTGCGGGTGCCGGTGCGATGCAGCATGCTGTCTCCGGGCAGGTACATACCGAGCGCAGGGGCAGTGCTCAATCCATCAACCTCCGGTAGGTGCGCACGCTATCGGCAGGAGCCCCGTCGGCGACTACGCGTCCACCGTCGAGCACCACGACGCGTTGGAAGTCGCTGAGCAGGTCAAGCTCGTGGGTGGCCAGGACCACCGGCTGCTCCAGCGCGAGCACCACCTCGGTGATCAGGCGTTTGTTCTTGAGGTCAAGCAGGGTCATTGGCTCGTCGAGAACAAGGTAGGCGGGGTTGAGCACCAGTACGGAAGCCAGTGCGAGCATCTGCTTTTGACCGCCGCTCAGCAGGTGGGCCGGGTGGTCTGCGTAATCGCCGAGACCGAACTTGTCGAGCACTTCGGCGACCCGCTCGACAATCGTGCCGGCGGGTTCCCGGCGGGCTTTGAGTCCGAAGGCGACGTCTTCGGCGACGGTGGGGAAGACTATTTGGGCGTCCGGGTCCTGGAACACGAAGCCCACCTGCCGGCGCACCTGCTTGCCCTGGATTTTTGTGTCCATACCGTCTACGCTCACCCGGCCCTGAGTGGGGATCACGAGGCCGTTGATCAGCCTGGCGAAGGTGCTCTTGCCGGACCCGTTCCCGCCGATGACCGCGGTCTTGTGTTCGGTGATCCTAAGATCCACGTCCTTGAGTACCGTGCGAGCACCGTAGGCGTGCGTCACCTGGCTTATCCGGATTCCCGGAATCACCTGCGACCGAGGGGATGCAGCGCTCATGTAATCGCCTGTGCCGGAATAGCACCGGTGGCGAGCTGATGCTCCAGCTCGCCACGTGCCACCTTCCCGCTCGGGGTGCGCGGGAGGCTGCTCACCTGCTTGAAGTCGTGGGGTCGGGCGCCGGGCCCCAGTTCCCGGCGGCAGTGCGATGCCAGCGCGCTGCGCGCCAGTGGCTGCGAGCCGGCGCGCCACCGCACGAGCGCGACGGGTTTTTGCCCCCATAGCGGGTCCGGAATGCCAACCACGGCTGCGTCCGCAACCTCCTCGACTTGCTCAAGGCAGTGCTCGATGGGCTCAGGCTGGAGGTTCTGGCCGCCGCAGATCAGGGTGCTGGTGGCGCGTCCCGTAACTTTTAAAGCTCCTTCGGTGTTGAGGTGGCCAATGTCGCCGACCGTTATCCATCCCTGGCCGTCTTGGGCAAAGCCCGCTGGCTCCGGGGAGTGGTACCCGCTGAAGAGCAGGGGGCTGCGCACGTATATGAGCCCGCCGGCGCCTGGGCGCGGGGGATCCTCGGGCCGAATGCTGAGATCGACACCGGGGAATGGCCGCAGGTATCCGGGTTCGACCGCCTCGTCCCGGCTGGAGGCAAAGGCTACGAAGCTCAGCTCACTGGATCCGTAGAACTCGACCACTTCCGCTCGAGGGAAGGTGCCCGAGCAGCGCCGGCGTTGGTCGGGGGCCCAGGCGGAGCCGCTGCAGTACACCCCGCGCACGCTGAGCAAGCTGTCCTCCTCGACTGTCCTCAGTCGGGGTTCTGCGGCGGCGAGCATGGTGGGTACCGCCCACACTCGGGTAATGGGACTACGCTCCACGGCCCGCACCAGCCCGGAAGGATTGAACCTGCGCAGGACGCAGGCGGTGGCGCCCATCCAAAGGGATTGCAGGGCTGCGAACAAGAAAAGGGAGTGGTGCAAAGCGCCCGGGACGAGCACCCGGTCGGATTTGCAAAGGTCAAATTGCTGCTGAGCCACATGAAAACTGGCCAGCCACGAGGCGTGGCTTCGTGAAAAAGCTTTGGGAGTGCCGCTGGTACCCGAGGTAAAGCCGACGTAGAAGTCCGCAAGGGTGCCCTTGGGTGCTACCGCCCCGCGGGCATACCTGCCGTTAGATGTCGGTTTGGGCAGCTGTGCAATCTGTTCGAGGCGGCGACGGCCGGAGGGTTCGGTCACGAAAGTATCGACACCGACCTGTTCCATTGCACTGCATTGCTGCCGGCGGGTCCAAGCGGGGTCGTAGACGACGGCGGTGCCTTCGGACAGGCCTGTAGCCAGGAAGCCGGCCAGGAGCTGCAGCGGATCGGTGGTGAGGATTCCGACCCGAGGCGCCGGCGCTGCCGAGGATAGGGTCGACGCCATCTTCTCGGCCTGAGCTAGAAGAAATCCGTACGAGATAACGCGGTTGCCGACGATCAATGCAGTTTTGTCCGGCATCGCCTCACCGTGGGCAAGAATGCGTCCGGTGACCAGTTGTGACCGGTTGGCAGTTTGGTGCTTCACCGGGCGGAGGCGCTCTCGATCAACGGGTAAGCACGTTTTATGGCGACGGCGACCCACGCCGCGGCGATGGCCTTGACGCTGTCACCGGGCAGAAACGCCGCGGAGGCCGCTGCAGCCTGATGAATTGCGACGTCGCTCACCCAAGCGAGCCAGGGTATCCCCAAAGCGTAGACGGCGCCGACGCCGCCGATCAGGTTGAAAACGACGCCTCGGGCTGTGTTGTAGCGGTCCCAGTTTCGCTCGGTAAACAGCCCGATAACAAACGCCCCGATGGGCCATCCCAGGAGAAACCCTCCGCTGGGGCCTGCAAAGACTCCGAGGCCACCTCGACCACCCGACAGCGCGGGTACGCCAAGAGCGACCAGCGCCAGGAAGACCAGCATGCTGAGGCCCGCCCGTTTGGAACCAAGGATGGAGCCCGCGAGCATCACGCCCATTGTCTGCGCAGTAACGGGCACAGGTATCACCGGTACCGGGATCGGCGGGAAAAGGCCTAACGCGGCCACCAGGGCGGCAAATATTGCGATGTATGAGAGGTCTTTGGTGCTCAATTATCTCCCTGTTTGTTGGGCCGGCCGGATCCGGTTTGGGGGATCCAGGCACCCGGAGGCGCTGTATTAGCCCGAAGCTTATGACGCGTGGAGCCGTGGTTTCGATACATTTGGGGGACGCCATTGCGGTTTTCGCCCAGGAGAACTCGGGGTCGCTGGCTACGATATCCTCCGGCAACGGTTAGGATTGATATATAGACAGCATAAGAGCCGCCTATTGGCCCACCGGCCAACCGGAAGGAGTGTCGTGTATGCCAGAAGACGACGCCGCGAATGCTCGAGACGACGACGCCGCTAATGCTCGAGAAGCACTGCGCGCTTTATGGTCCATGTCCGGCCAGATGGACTCGGCCGACCGATTGGGCCAGGAAGAAGAGGGCGGTGGCAGCGGATGCGCTCCCTCGCAGGACGACGCCATCGGAACAACCTTCCAGGCACAGGGTGGCGACCCAAGCTCCAACGTTGGGTTCTCCGACTTTGCCGAGACCAATGAGCCAACGTTCGATCGTGGCGAGGCGGCGACCAAGTTCAAGGACGCTTGGAAGTCCCAGCTGGCGATGGACGGAAAGCTCGGCGAATACACCGCGAAGGACGCCGCCAAGAAGTCCGGCGAGGAGTCGCCAGCAGGCAAGCCGAAGTCGGAGTAACCTTAAGCTCGCTAAAGCGATAAATTAGGATCGTCTTTTAGGATTTCGTTGTAAGTGTGGAGTAGAGGAGGAAGAAATGGCGTTGAAGCGTCCGAAGCTCAAAAAGCGTGAGGAGGCACAGCAGGCACCCGCTCCCGCCAGCACGCAGGCTTCAGGCTCAGGCGGGGGGGGGAGAGGCTCCTCCTCCGGTATCAGCCCGGCGGCGTTGCAGGCCGCTCTCGGCGGTAACTACGCGGCGCCCACCGGCGCTGGAGGCAAATCGAGCGGCGTCACCACCAAGGCACTGGGTTATGCGCTGACCTCCGGAGGGGGTTCGGCCGGGAACCGGTCGGCTTACTCCACACGGCACACGTCGTACCCGAATGCCAGCGACCTCAATGCCCTCCCCGCGAAGGCGGGAACCAGGTCGGGTCCACGGACTACGTCGTACCGTATACCGCTGCAGCGTAGTGCGAACAATAACGTTTACGACACCATAAATTAGGACTTCGCTAAAGCGGGCGCAGGGGTTCCCTGCGCCCGCTTTGTGTCCACAACCCTTCTCTGCTGCAATCGATGACCGCTGAGCAAGAACCTTCCGGCAACCGTTTGGCCGACGAGGCCAGTTCGTATCTGAAACGGCAGGCCGACCAACCCGTGGAGTGGTTCGGGTGGTCCGAGGAGGCGTTCGAGCGCGCGGCGGCGCTGGTCCGTCCAGTATTGATCTCGGTGAACTGCGGGCTGTGCCATTCGTGTGCCCGTATGGACGATGAGTCCTTTCGGGACGAACGGGTCGCCTCCTACCTCAACGAGCACTTCGTGTGCGTTAAGGTCGATGCCGTTTTGCGGCCGGACGTTGAACGGCACTTTGCGCCGGTGCTGGCCGCCCTTTCCGGAGAGCTTGCTCATCCACAAACTCTGTTCACCGACGCCCGCGGCATGGCGTTTTACGGGGGCAGCTTCTTCCCGGCTGTAGGCAACAAAGAGATACCAGCGTTTAGCTCTATCCTCAAGGAGGTCGTCCGCCTCTGGGAGCAGGAGCGTCGGGAGGTGCTGGGCAGCGCTTCGCAGCTTGTGGACCACCTAAAGGTGCAGGACCAGCCTCTTGCCGAAGTCGAGTCCGTTACCCCCGGTTTTCTCCAGCGTGGTGTGTTTGCACTGCAGGCGGCATTTGACGAGGAGTACGGCGGCTTTGGCCAGGCTCCCAAGGCGCCAATGCCTACGGCTATCGACTTCATGTTGCGGGTTGCCTCCAGAGGTGTTCCAAGGGCCAAGCTGGTCGCGGAAACGACGCTAAAGCAGATGGCTCTGGGAGGTACCTACGATCACGTCGGCGGTGGATTTCACCGGCTCAGCGTGGACCGCGAGTGGTCCGTTCCCCGCTTCGAGAAGTTGCTTGGCCTCAACGCGCTGCTTGCCCGAACCTACCTGCGTGCATGGCAGCTAAACGATGCACCCTTAAACAAGCAGGTAGCCCTGGATACTTGTGAATTCCTGTTGCGTGATCTTGCCGACCCAGGCGGGGCGTTCTGTGAGGGCCTCGGCGCCGTGTCGGAGGGCCGGGAGGGCGATTACTACACCTGGTCGTTGGTCGAGCTGGAGGACGCCGTCGAAGGCGCCGGCGCCCTGTTCGGCGCAAGCGAGCGCGGGAACTTTTCCGGTCGTAACGTGCTGCACGCCACCGAAGAGGAGGTTCCCGGACCGGTGAAGGCGGCATTGCTTAAGGCCCGCTCCGAGCGGACCCCGCCGGCCCGTGACGACCAGGTCGTCTCCGCACACAACGGCTTGGCCATCGGCGCTCTTGCCGAGATAGGCGCGGCGCTCGATCTGCCGCATTTAGTGGAGGCGGCACGACGGGCCGCATCGTTTCTTTTGTCCCGGCACTGGGACGCGGGTCAACAGCGGCTGCTCCGCAGTGGGGACCACCGGGGCGCTAAGGCGCCGGCGCTGCTTGAGGACTACGCGTTTGTAGCCGAAGGTCTTTTCACCCTTTGGGAAACGACGTTTGAGACGGAGTGGGCGCAGCACTGCGAGCAGCTGTGCCGGCAGATCCTGGACCGATTTTGGGACCCGGAGGTCCCGGGTCCGTTCGCCAACAGCGAGAGCGACGGCGTAATACCCCGACACAAGGAGCGGTTCGACGGCGAGCTGATCTCCGGCTACGCAGCGGCCTGCAGCGTGCTGCAGAAATTGGGCGTTCTCACCGGAAACTCGATGTACGAACGCAAGGCCGCAGAAGCCCTTAATGCAACCACAGCGCACCTTGAGGGGCAGTTCGTCGAGTCGGCGGGGATGCTGGCGGCGATGGACTTTTTGCTGTCGGGGACCACCGAGGTGGCGATTGCGGGGGACCTTGCAGATAGGGCAACGCGCCGGCTGTGCGCTGCCGTGTGGCGCAGCTTTGAACCCAACAAGGTGGTGGCCGGCGGGTCGCCCAGGGTCCATTTTCCGATGTTGCAGGGCAAGGGCCGTGTGGACGGTCAGCCGGCGGCTCACGTGAGGCAGGGAAGCTTGATCAAGTCCCCCGTCAGTGATCCGGCCGCGATTCCGGCCGCATTACGATTCTGGCCTCCTCCCACCGACAGGCAGGTGCGGAAGGTCACCGATCTCATCTCCAACGCGCTGCAGCGACGGCACTTCTTCGACAACCTGCAGAATCCCGCCTGGGTCGTTCCGCTGCAGGAGGCGGGGATGTTCCGGGCACCGCCGGAGCCGGTGTTCGATTTCGTGGAAGGCACGATCTCTTCGCCGCCGTGGCCGGAGTCCCAGTATCTAGCTCGTATGGCCTCGCTGAATCCCCAGGAGGTAGCGCAGGTTGCCCTGTCTATTCCTAAAACAAACAACGTCTTGGTGCACGAAGATCTGGCCGACGCGGCCCTGGCTCTGCCTGGGGATCTGGCCGCTAAGTTCGTACCGAGGGCTCGCGAGTGGTTGAAGTCTCCGTATCTGCTGCACCTACCCGAGAAGCTCGGGGAACTGGTCACGCACCTGGCCAGAGGCGGGCGCACCACCGAAGCATTGGAACTGGCCGCTGTTCTATTGGAGCTCGAGCCGCTTGACTCTACCTCGGTGAGGCACGCCGACTGGGCGCCACCCGAACCCCGTGCGAGGTTCGGCAAGTATCAGTACGAGCAGATTCTCTCGGAGCAGCTGACGCTGCTGGTCAGCGCCGACCCCATGGGGACGCTGAATCTGCTGGCCGACGTACTGGAATCGGCTATCGATCTGTCGATCGAACCCGGCCAGCAGGAACACCCCAGAGACTTCTCCCACCTGTGGCGTCCTGCTATACATCCACACGAGCAGAACGTGGACAAGACCTTGAGAGACCCGCTGGTAACCGCGTTGGTCGACACTGCAGAGCAAATTGCACGGGAAGAGCCCGAGGCGGTTCCCGAGCTCGTGAAAACGCTGGAGAATCGGGGGTGGCTGATATTTCAACGGGTGGCCCTGCACATCCTGCGGGTATGGCCGGACCAGGCGGAGAATTTGATAGAGCCGCGCATGGTGGACAGGCACCTCTTTCACGACCCGCATCTTCACCACGAGTACCTGCTGCTCGCTCAGGACCACTTTGACCGGCTGCCCGACGAGCAGCAGGCTATGGTCCTCGACTGGGTCGGCGAGGGTCCGGACCTGAAAACGTGGGAATCGGATCCGGAGTTGAGCGAGGCCTACTCGACCGGCGAGGGCAGTCAAACCTACGAACGTCGGTGGATATTGAAGCGACTACACCTGCTATCGGATTGGCTTTCCGGCGAACACCTGAAGCGCTACGAGGAGCTCTCCGCGGAGGCGGGCCGGCCGGATAATGCGGAGTTTGTTTCCGCGGTTACCCAGACGCGCGCCGATCCCACTACACCGCTGCAAGCCGAAGAGCTGCATGAGCTCGACGTAGCGGAAATCGTGAGCTTTGCTCGCTCGTTCCAGCCGACCCCGGGCTTGGGCAACCCCACGGTTGAGGGGCTCGCACGCAAGCTCTCGGCCGTGACCGCCTCCGAGCCCGTCCGGTTCGCCCTGGGCGCGGCCAGTTTTGTGGGCGAGGACCCGATTTACGTTTGGGCGGTCGTACGCGGCTTGCAGGAAGCTGCAGAAGGCACCGCTTTTGAGTGGGAACCCGTCCTGGAGCTGTGTCGGTGGGCCGTTTCCGTCAAGCCGGGAGCGCAAGCAGCGCGCTGGAGGCCGGCGCGGTTGGAAATTGCACGTTTGCTCTCGCGTGGTTTGGCGCAGGGTCCGGCGCAGATCCCCGACGTGTACCGTCAGGCTGCTTGGAACGTCATCAGGCCTCTAACCGACGACCCCGATCCTTCAGAGGGCCCTGCCGCCGGAGCGGTCGATGCCTCGGTGCGATCCTCGTCGAGCGTGCGGGGTGAGGCGATGCACGCAGTGGTGCGCTACGCCTTGTGGGTGCGGCGGCAAATCGAATCGAGCCCCAACGCCCGCGAGCGGATGAGTCGCGGTCTGCACGAGATTCCAGAGGTCTTGGAGGTTCTGGAGAGCCATCTGGATCCTGACAAAGACCCGGAAGCGGCAATTCGGGCCGTCTACGGACGATGGTTCGCATGGATGCTGATGCTCGACCCGAATTGGGGAAACAGCAAGCTTCGGCAAGTCTTTCCGACCGACCCGAAACTCGAGTACCTGCGGGATGCGGCCTGGGAGGGCCATATCAGTTTCTGCCCCCCATACGACTATCTGTTGGATGTGCTGGGAGAGGATTACGAGAGGGCCGTTACACTGATCGACCGGTTCAATGAACGGCCGGCCAACGTCCCAACGCCCGAGAGTCGTCTGGCCGAGCACCTGATGGTGTTTTACCTGCGGGGCCGCCTGGCCTTGGACCGCTATGGCCTTCTGCAGCAGTTTTTCGCCTCCGCGCATCCAAAGCTCAGGCGCCACGCCCTGGCGTTCATTGGCCGCTCGTTACAGGGGCAGCAAGGTCAGCAGGGCAAGGTGCCGCGGGACCTGTTGCTGAGAATGCGAACATTGTGGGAAAGGCGTCTAGCCGCCGCGAAGAAGGCGAGAGCGCCGGAGGACTACGCGGACGAGCTATCTGCTTTCGGATGGTGGTTTGCCTCCGGCAAGCTGGACGATTCCTGGTCGCTTTCGCAGTTGAGCTCCGTGCTGGAGATGGGCGTGAAGCTCGACGGCGCCGTGCCGGTTGTGGCGCGTCTGAAGGAGCTGGACGAGTCCTTTGCCGAGCGAGCCGTCAACTGCCTGGGAATGATCCTGTCTTCCGAGCAGGACAGCACAAGCTTGCTGGCGCTGGCGGAGGATGCGAGGACGATACTCACCAACGCCATGGGCAGTGCGGACCAGGATGTGAGGAATGCGGCCATCGAGCTGTTGAGGTTCTTCGACGTCCAGGAACTGGAAGAGCTCGTTCGCTGGGATTAACAGTGCCCTCTCAAGGGCACCGCTGCGGTTCGTGGCACGACGCACCTGGTGCCCGATCGACTGCGTTCCTCGCTTTGGGCTTACCACCCTCAGCGCGAGAAAAATAAGGATTGACCGCTGACAGTCATCTGGACTATCGTTCCCTTACGGTAAGATACTCCCGCATCATCCGGAGAATCGAGCGCCGAGGGAGTTCGACTCTTCGTGCCGGTGTGTGAGGGGCCCAGTTGGGTTTTTGGCCGGAAAAGGGTTTCGGGCAGGCACCCCAGCAACGCTGTCAGGCGGGCGGGGGCTGAGAGGTACTCGAGAGGAGACCTATGAATTTAGCGGCACACATACCGGGTGAACCCCACCTTTTCGGGTGGTATCTCGGATTCGCCATCGCCTTCGCCATCATCGTGGTGATCGTGGTTGAGGTGCAGGCCATCCTCATGCTGGCCCGCAAGATCGGGACCCAGGCCCAGTCGGCTATTGAGGGCCTCGAGCAGATTTTCACCAACACGACCCCGCTCGCCGATTTGCAGACTACTGTGAATCACGCCCGGGCCATCGTGGAAGGCATGCTCGGCGTCCGGAAGGGATTGGGGGGTTAGCCAATGACGAATGGATTTCATTACTCAGAGATCACCTTCTGGTACGTAGCGCTGGGCATCGGGTTCGTGGTCGTGCTGGTGGTTATCGCACTGCTGACCCTGCTGCTTAGGCTCGTGCAGGACATCGACAACGGAGTTATCGGCGTACGCGACACGCTGCACCGGGTGTCCGGCAACACCTCGGCCACCTACTTGATAGCCGAGACCGCATCCGGGGTCGACGACGTGCTGAACGAAGGTCTGCAGCACCACCTGTTTTTGACCAGAGTTATGACCTCGGGCGCAGGCAGGCCCAAGATCGGGAGAAGAGCATGAGCATCGGACTACTGACACTGCTGACCATCATCGACATTGCTGCGCTGGTGGGGGTGCTGGCGTTGTTTTTGATCCTCATCTCCAACCGGCTGAACAACATCAACGCCAACCTGGCGGACTCGTCCTCCACGGTTACGGGCATCGTGGCACACGTCGAGCCCATCATTCCCGGAGTCGGACAGATCAACCGCACGCTGGGCGTCATTGCCGGAGCGCTGCCGCTGCTGTACGGCCTTACCGAGAAGATCGTGGCTCAGCCCGGCCGAAGGGCCAACTAACAGGCCGAAGGGCCAACTAACAGGCCGAAGGGCCAAACGAGTAGTAGTCGAGGCATGAACAAACAAGCCCGGTGGACTCCCACCGGGCTTGTTTGTGTCTACAAAATCTAATTTAAAGGCCGGCCATCATCTGCAGTCATTGAACTTATGTCTATGTAACCTAGAATGTTGACCTCATCGACAGATGTTTTGTCCTCACTTACCCGACTGTAAAGGAATGGTGTGAGCTTACTCGACACCGCGCTGCGCCCGGCTTTTTGGATCCCTTCCCTTTTAATACTGGTCGGGGCTTACTTTGCCGTTCGGCTTTCCAATAAGAAGGCTATGGAGGGCTTCAAGTCGATCAACTCCTTTAAGGCGGATAAGACCAAGACCACGCCGCACGAAACCGGTGTGACGTTTGCGGATGTCGCCGGGCTCGACGAGGTCATTGCCGAGCTTCGGGAGGTTAAGGACTTCCTGACCGATCCCACCAGATTCCAAAACCTTGGCGCTCAGCTTCCGCACGGACTTCTGCTGTACGGCCCGTCGGGCAGCGGTAAGACCCTGCTGGCCAGAGCCCTGGCGGGGGAGGGCGGCGTTCCTTTTTACTCGGTGTCCGCGGCCAGCTTCGTCGAGGTGTACGTGGGAGTTGGAGCATCTCGAGTGCGCCAGCTGTTTGACGAAGCCAAGAAGAATGCCCCCGCCATAGTTTTTATCGACGAGCTTGACGCCGTGGGTCGCCGGAGAAACTCGGAGGCGGCCGGAGAACGGGAGTACGACCACACCCTTAACCAGCTGCTGGTTGAGCTGGACGGCTTCTCCGCCGATTCCGGAGTGGTGCTCATAGGGGCCACCAACCGTCCGGAGATGATCGACGGCGCGCTGTTGCGGCCGGGAAGATTCGATAGAAGGATTCATGTGTCCGGTCCGGACGTGCTGGGCCGCGAGCAAATTCTTAGGCTTCATGCCGCTAAGCGGCCGTGCTCCGGATCCATCGACTGGGCTTCGGTCGCCAAGCGCACCGTCGGTCTCACCGGCGCAGAACTGGCTAATATCATCAACGAGGCATCGTTTCTGGCCGCACGCAGGCAGCGTGACTATATAGGCAGCGAGGAAGTCGACGAGGCGATGGACCGGGCGGTCTCCGGTCCGCGCAGCGGCAGGGCTATGGGCGACGAGGAAAAGCGACTGATCGCCTACCACGAGGCCGGACATGCACTCTTGTCGCTGCTGCTAAAGGGCGTGAAACCCGTCGCCCGGGTGTCGATAGTCGGCAGGATCGGGGATTCGGGTAGGTCGATGTGGTCTTCCGCGGAAGACGGTCAGGTGATGACCCGGCGCGAGTTGATGGCCAAGCTCATGGTCCTTCTTGCCGGCGTCGCCTCTGAGCTGTACACGTTCGGGGAGCCGAGCACACGAGCGGAGGATGACCTGCGCGAGGCAAGTGCGCTGGCACGCAAGATGGTGGAACGCTGGGCGATGACCGGCAAGTACGAGTTCTCCGGCACTGACAATGGCCGTGACCTTTTTTCGCGTCCCGATGAGGCTTCTGGCCTGGAGGTCAGGAAGCTCATGAAGCGCGCCGAGCAGGCGTCCATGACGATCATCCAGGACAACTCTCAGCGGCTGAGGGCCGTGGCCGAGGGCCTGATCGAACGAGAGACCCTCAGCGTGGACGAGGTGGCACGACTGGCCGGCCTGGCGGACCTGCGGATCGAGGAGAGCGAGTTTGCTGCGGTGACCAATCTCACGGAGCGTTTGGGCGACCGATCGAGCTTCTCCGCGTGAGCGTTTAGGCTTTCACCTTCCGTATCCGAGGCCCCCGATAGGCTGCTAAGCGCAATCCGGCCGGTCGGGTGAGAGCGAAAGAGGGTTTTCGATGAACAAACGTCGGCTCATGGCGTTCACGCTGGCCGGAGCCACTTTGATCGTGGGAGTGGCTGCAGCCGTGTACTACCTGGTGGCGGGCGACTCCGAAGCCGAGCCCGGTAGCGACGACCCCGGAAATCAGGCCGGCGAGTATCAATCTTTTACCGATGAGGAGAACGGCTTCCGGATCTCCTACCCGGCCACGTGGGTCGAGGGTCAAGCTCGCTCGGGCGCAGGAGATCCAGATTTTCTGGCCACTCCTCCCGGTACAGAGAATGCAGTAAGCGTATCTACGCTGACCCTTGACGAGCCGGTGACTATCAACTCGCGTACTCGCCCGGAGCTGGTTTCGGGTGTCGAGGACGTGTTGGACCGAACCGTCGAGTCGATGCCCGGGGTCGTCGAGATCATCCAGCGCCGCCGGATTCGGGTGCAGGACGTACAGGGTTGGACGTATATCTATAGGTTCGAAGACGAAGCCGGCCGGGTCGGCGTTCACGTCAAACACTTCCTGTTCCGGGGTAACAACGCCTACACGTTGACCTTCCAGGCGTTTCCCGAACAGAACTACACCGGACTTGCCGAGGACTTCGACCGGATACTCGGCTCGTTTGAGTTCCTAGGTGAGCGCAATCCGGAGCCCGCATCATCGGTGCCGGATCTTGAGGGTAGTGCAACCAATGAAGAGAGCCGCTTCGATGACCCACTGGTCCAAAACACCTACGAGGTCGCTGTAACACTGTGCAGTGAGTCGGAGCCTTTGGCGCTTGCGGAGGAGTATGGAGTAGCAGATAGCAG
>JAHWKV010000049.1 GCA_019347725.1 Actinomycetota bacterium | reverse complement strand
GTAGACCCAACCCGCAGAAGATGCGGCCAGCATTGAAGCGCGCTGCGCAGAGGTAGTAGGCGCCACCAGCTGGATGAGGGCCATAGAACGCTCCGACAAGACCGAGCGAAACTGCGAGCACTCCTCGTACGGAAGGTCCGGCACTATCAGACCCGAGACCCCGGCGGACCGGGCTTCGTCGGCGAACCGCTCCAGGCCGCGCGAGTGGATCAAATTGAAGTAGGTCATCACTACAGCCGGCACCCCGGAAGAACGGCGGGCCAAGGCTATTGCCTCGAAGCAGCCGGCCACCGTCATTCCGAACTCCAGAGCCCTGGCCGACGCCTCCTGAATGACCGGTCCATCCATTACGGGATCCGAGAAGGCCATACCCACCTCGATAGCGTCGGCATACTCCGAGAGCCGCTGATAGGTTGACACGAACTCGTCGGGCGTCGGCAGCCCGCAAGTCATGTACGGCACCACCAACTTCCGCCCTGCAGCTACCTTTTGGGTCAGGTGAGCCCCCAGGTCAAGCTTTACGTCGCAGGTCAAAGCCCGACTTCCCGCGCCACGATGTCGACGTCCTTATCTCCCCGACCGGAAAGACAGACCAGGACGTCGGCGCCTTCTCCGAGGTCCCGGGCCAGATCCATGCCCCGCGCCACGGCGTGAGAGGGTTCCAGGGCAGGCAGGATCCCCTCCCTGGAGGCCAGTGCCTGAAAAGCCGATACAGCTTCGGAATCGTTGGCGCTCAGGTAGGCAACCCGGCCGCTATCCTTGAGCATCGAGTGCTCCGGCCCGACTCCCGGGTAGTCCAAACCGGGCGCCACCGAGTGGGCCGGCAAGACCTGTCCGTCGCCATCCTGCAGCAGGTAGGAGCGGGAGCCGTGCAGCACTCCGGGGCGCCCCAAACCAACGGCTGCACTGTGCGGCGCGCCCGCCTCTCCGCTTCCGGCCGCCTCCACACCATAAATAGCGACCCCGGGGTCGTCCAGGAAACCCCGAAAAATTCCGATAGCGTTGGATCCTCCGCCTACGCAGGCCACAACGGCGTCCGGCAGGCTTCCTGCCTGCTGCAGCATCTGTGCGCGAGCCTCGTGGCCGATGACGCTCTGAAGATCACCTACCAGCTGGGGGAACGGGTGGGGGCCTACCACCGACCCGATCACGTAGTGGGTGCTCTCGACGTTGGCGACCCAGTCCCGCAGAGCCTCGTTGATCGCATCCTTTAGGGTTTGGGTACCCGTTGACACCGGGTGCACTTGCGCACCCAGCATCTTCATCCGGGCCACGTTGTGACTCTGACGGCGAGTATCCTCTGCGCCCATGTAGACCTCGCACGGGGTGCCGAAATATGCAGCCGCGGCGGCCGTAGCCACCCCATGCATGCCGGCGCCGGTCTCGGCTATCACCCTCATCTTGCCCATCCGCTGGGCAAGCAGCAACTGGCCTACGGTGTTGTTGATTTTGTGCGCGCCGGTAAACGCCGCGTCCTCTCGCTTTAGCCAGATACGAGCGCCTCCCACCTCGGCGGTAAGCCGCTGGGCCAGATAAAGCGGCGTCGGGCGGCCGATCACGATCCGGCGCAAGTGGTCCAGCTCGGTCAGAAAAGTCGAATCGGCAAACGCCGACAGTCGCTCGCGGTCGAGCTCGGCGAGGGCCGCCATCAACGACTCGGGAACAAATTGCCCGCCGTACTCGCCGAACCTACCGATTGGCTCGGCGCCGGCCGCGCTCATAGTCATCACATCAGTCTACTTGTGCTCCCAGCAGCTCTCGTACCGCCGCTGCGGGGTCCTCGGATCGCATGAGGGTCTCGCCCACCAGTATCGAGTCCACCCCCGCTTTCTCGAGCTCATCCACCTGAGAGCGCACGCTGATACCGCTTTCGCAGACCGTCGCCACGTCCGCCGGGATCGCCGGCCGCAACGTGACGGCCAGCGAGGTGTCCAGCTCAAACGTATCGAGACTGCGCTGGTTGATGCCGACGATTTGCGGACGCATCGACAAGGCCTTCTCCAGCTCTGCCGGAGAGTGCACCTCGATCAAAGCCGGTAGACCGTAGTGCTCGGCGGCCGCCACCATCTCGCGGAAGAGCCCCCGGTCCTCGAGCGCGGCGGCGATTAGCAAGATGGCGTCGGCGTGCTCCACCCGCGCCTGCGCCACCTGATACGGATCGAGCATGAAGTCCTTGCGCAACACGGGCAAGCCGCAAGCGCTCCGGGCCCGATACATGTCCTCCAAGGATCCTGAGAAGAATTCCGGTTCGGTGAGAACGGACATAGCCCGGGCGCCGCCCAGCTCGTAAAGCTCGCCTGCTCTGCCCGGCTCGAGATCCGCACGAATCATGCCCTTGGAGGGCGAGCGGCGCTTGAACTCAGCGATCAGGGACATGCCTTCTGCTTTCAGGGCCGCCGCGAAATTTCTCGGAGCGGGCATGTGGTCGGCGTCCCGATCGTAATCAGCATGCGAGCGGCGCCGCTTTTCCCCCGCGATCCGGTGCCTGGTCGCCTCCAGGATCGTGTCCAGGTAACTACTCATCATCACCGGACTCAACCGGGACCCACTTATCGTCGACCAGCTCACACTCACCGGAAAGCCCGGCCTGGCCGGCCCGCACCTCGCAGAGCTTTTGACCGCCGTCCAATTTCGCCGCCTCCTCAGCCTCCTTCTGCGCCTCCTGCCGGCTGTTCCAGCGGTACAGGGCGCTCAGCAAGAACACGGCGATCACCACGATGGCGACCGTCCGCATGGCTGCGGTGTTGGAGCTCTGTGAAGGGGGCGGCCGGTCAAGCATTACAGAAGAACATTAGCAGCGAAGCTGCCACAGTCAGGCGGAGATCTCCTTCGCGCAACGGCGCTCTATTCCGGGCGGGCCATGCTCCATGCGGTAAGCAGCGCCTTGGCCTTGTTCAGCGTCTCCTCCCACTCGGTCAGAGAGTCTGAGTCGGCCACTATCCCCCCGCCCGCCTGGATGTGGATGTTGCCTCCGGCAACGTACGCGGTCCTCAACGCGATGCAGGTATCGAGATTGCCAGAGAAGTCGAAGTATCCAACCACGCCCGCATACGGGCCCCGCCGGGTGGGTTCAAGCTCATCGATGATCTCCATGGCCCTGATCTTGGGTGCGCCCGAGACGGTACCCGCCGGGAAAGAGGCGTAGAGAGCGTCAAGACCGCTCTTGCCTTCGGCGAGCTCGCCGCCCACCTGTGAGGTTAGGTGCATTACGTGCGAATAACGCTCGACCACCATGAATTCCTCTACCTCCACCGTGCCATAGGCAGATACCCGGCCGACGTCGTTGCGAGCCAGATCAACCAACATCACGTGCTCGGCCCGCTCTTTTTCGTCCGTCAGCAAGCTCTCCTCCAGCGCCCTGTCCTCTTCGTCGGTGGCTCCTCGGGGTCGCGATCCGGCGATGGGCCGTTGCAAAACCCGGCGGCCCTGCACCTTGATCAGCGGCTCGGGAGAGGAACCGATGAGGGTGATCTGAGGATGTTTCAGATAGAACATGTACGGGCTGGGGTTTACCAGTCGCAGCATCCGGTAGACGTCCAGCGGATCTGCCCCCAGTTCGGCCGTAAATCGATGTGAAGGCACTACCTGGAAGATGTCTCCCGCAGCAATGTACTGCTTGGCCTTCTCAACCGCGTCGCGGTAGCCCTGCTCCCCCAAAGTACTGGGCGGCCAATCGATATCCACTGCTTGGGTTCCCCCCGGGCGGTACGCCAGCGGCTCACCCAATTTCTCTACCAGCGCATCGGTTCGACCGACAGCCTCGTCGTAGCTCATGTCGCCGACTACATTGGTCACCACAGTGATCCGCTGCCGTAGGTGGTCGAAGACGAACAGCGTCCGGGCGAAGATCAGCATGATCTCGGGGATATCGACGTCGGCTACCGCGGTCTGCGGCAGTTTTTCCAAATAACGCACCGCGTCGTACCCGATGAAGCCCACACCACCGGCTATCAGCGGCGGCAGCTCCGGTAGCACGGGGGCGGAGAAGCTCTCCAGCAGGGACCGCAACACTTCCAGCGGCGTGTCCCCCCGGGCGCCTTGGGTCATCTCGCCCTCAAGATCCACCCGGCCGTCCTTGGGGGTCATTACTGCGAAAGGATCTACGCCCACGAAGGAGTACCGTCCCCACCGCTGGCCGTGTTCGACAGATTCGAGCAGAAACGAGCACTCTTCGGAGGAGGAGTGCTGAGTCAGCTTCAAGTAGGTAGAGACAGGCGTCTCCAGGTCGGCGACAACCTCGGTCCAAATAGGGACCACGTTGTGGCCCCGGGAGAGCTCGTCGAACTTGTTCCTGGACGGCCAGTACCGCCGGGTCCGGCTCATCGGGCGATTCGGCCGGCGGGCGCCGCGCCCTGCGGCCTCAAGGGCCCGCGACTGCGGTATTTATCCAAGACCTGCAGGGCTCGGGTTCAAGGAGCCAGATTACGATAGAAACAAGTCCACTCTCCCGTGTGGCACGCCGGCCCCTCCGGTATCACCTTGACGACCAACGCGTCCTGGTCGCAGTCCACCAGTACCTCGTGAACGTGCTGGACGTTACCGGACGTGGCCCCCTTGTTCCAAAACTCCTGCCTGCTGCGACTCCAAAACCAGGTCTGCTTGCTCTGGAAGGTCCGGCGTAACGACTCCTCGTTCATCCACGCCATCATGAGGATCTCGTTGGTCTCGTTGTGCTGAACAATGGCGGGAATCAGCCCGGCCGAGTCCCATTTGAGCTGCGTCAGGTCCAACTCGGCAATGCTCACAGGCTGATCATCCTTTCCAGGGCGCCTCTAGCGCGCTTGGCTACGTCTTCAGGCACCGTAACCTCGAACTGCCGGCGCTCCAGACTGCTCAGCAGCTTGGCCGGCGTAATCATTTTCATGTAGCGGCACACCGCCTCTTCATTGGCCGCTATGAACTTCGTGTCCGGACTGTTCTTGCGCAGCGAGTGCAGCAGCCCGGTCTCGGTGGCGACGATTATCTCAGACGCCGTAGATGCCTCTGCGGAGGACTGCATGCCCGAGGTACTCAACATGTGCGTACGACCGGCAGGCAGGGCGCCCGATGACGCCAAGTACAAGGCATGGGAAGCACAACCGCACTCAGGGTGGATGTAGACATCGGCATCGGGGTGCTCGGCCAGACGCTCGTCGATGTCCGCCGGGTTGATTCCGGCGTGAACATGGCACTCCCCCATCCAGATCTTCATCTTTCGGCCCGTGACACGCTCGACATGGGCGCCCAGGAACATGTCGGGCAGAAACAAGATTTCCTTGTTCTCATCGATCGATTGCACCACCCGGGCCGCGTTGGACGAGGTGCAGCAGTAGTCGGACTCGGCCTTTACGGCTGCAGAGGTGTTTACATAGCTCACCACGACCGCACCGGGGTGCTCAGCTTTCCAACCCCGCAACTGCTCGGCGGTGATCGATGCTGCAAGCGAGCAGCCGGCTTCCATATCCGGGATCAGGACTCTGCGATCGTAGGCCAGGATCTTGGCCGTCTCGGCCATGAAGTGCACACCGCAAAAAACGATGGTATCGGCATCTGCCTCGGCCGCCTTGCGCGACAACTCCAAGGAGTCGCCCGCCATATCGGCCACCTCGATGATCCACGGAGCCTGATAGTTGTGAGCAAGAATGAGCGCGTTGGACTCCGCCGCCAGGTCGCGCACTCGCGACGCCCAGCGGTCGTAGGAATCTAGTGTGAGATCCTTCTCAATAGTGCCCATATAGCTTCTATACCTAGGGTAATGGTTAGGAGAAAACACCGCCCATGATTGACGAAACAACTTTGGACCTGAATAGAAAGCAGCTAGAGCTGCTGGTACGACGCTCGCTGGTGGAAGATCTAGCCGATGCCGGCGACGTCACCTCCGACAGCATCCTCGATCCCGGATCGGCCGGCAGCGCCACGATAATAGCCAAGTCCGAGCTGATACTGGCCGGACTGCCGGTCGCGGAGGCGGTTTTTGGACAAATGGATCCGGAGCTGGAAATGAAATGGCTGGTGCCCGACGGCGCCCGCCTGCACCCGGGTGACGCCGTGGGGCACGTCTCAGGCACGGTCCACTCGCTCATGGGGGGCGAGCGGGTAGCGCTTAACTTTCTTCAGCACCTGTCGGGCGTTGCCACCTCAACCTCCAGGTTCGTTCAGATATGCCAGCCTTACGGCGTTCAACTGCTCTGCACGCGCAAGACCATCCCCGGCCTGCGTGCCGTACAGCGCTACGCCGTGGGCGTCGGTGGAGGTGCTCTTCACCGCGCCGGTCTGTACGACGCAATCCTGATAAAGACGAACCACTGCAAACTGGTCGGGAGCATCTCCGAAGCGGTTCGGCGGGCCAAGGCACGCAGCAACGCGGCGATCGAGGTGGAAATCACCGACCTCCGGGAGCTTCACCAGGCGGCCGAGGCCGGAGCGGAAAGGGTGCTTCTCGACAACGCGGATGTCGATATGATCGCCGAAGCCGTTCGAACAAAACCCGAAGATCTGTTCCTGGAGGTGTCCGGGGGGATCGACTTGGATACGATTGATTCCATTGCGGCCTGCCGGCCCGACGCCGTCTCGGTGGGCAAGATCACTCACTCGGCGCCGGCTGCCGACCTCGCCCTTCACGTGGACGCCTGACGCAGCCGGGTCTCCCCCGTTTATGCTATCGACCATGCGCAGACTGCCGATGGCCCTGACCGTTCTGGCGCTGCTGGCGTCGGTCTCCTGCCAAAGCGGCCCTCCCGGCGCCTCCGACTCCGGCTCACTGCCCGAAGGCGACCAGCTTCTGTCGGCCGCCTCCGAGGTGATGTCCGGGCTTTCCGCGGTGAGCTTTGACATCGACATCGAGGTAGACGGCGAGCCGTCCAATTTTCAACTTCAGCAAGCCGTGGGAACGGTTACCGCCGAAGGTGATGTTTCCGCGACTGCGAGGTTGTA
>JAHWKV010000048.1 GCA_019347725.1 Actinomycetota bacterium | reverse complement strand
TCTACGTCGAGGCGCTCGTGGGCCCCGACACGGTCGACACCATGCCCATCGAGACCCTCGAGGCGATGCGCGACCACGGCACGGTGGAGGCGACGCTGGAGACCGGGGTGCAGGAGGCCCGGGAGCTGTTCGACAAGGCGCGCGCCGCCGGTGTGGACCTCGACGACGCGTTTGCCACCCTGGAGCGCGAGGGCGTCGAGAAGTTCGCGGCGTCCTTCGAGGAGCTGATCGGCGGGCTCGAAGGCAAGCGCGAGCAGCTCGCGCGGGCCTAGGCGCACCCGCGCCTCCTGGCGGGCTTAGGCGCGCCCGCGCCTCCTTGGCGGGCGGCCTAGGCGCGCCCGCGCCTGCTGGGGCAAGCGGGCCGCGTGCGCGCCCACCTATGCGCCTGCTCGGACGCGGGCGGGCGCGCACGCCCTCGATGTCAGTCGTTGACGAGCTCCCTCGCCGCCGCGGCGATCGCCTCGGCGTCGGACAGCAGCGGGGTCAAACCGCCTTCAATCATGTTGGCGACCTTTATTACGCCCTCGACCTCACCGGCAACCTTCTGCAGGTCCTCTACGCTTCGAGGAGCTTCTACGAACACGGCATCCACGCCCAGGTCCCTGGCCTGCCGGGCCCGCAGGATCGCCTCATCAATACCCCGAGTGCTCAGCGCGTCGGTTCTGGCGACCACGAACAGGTCCACGCCCCGATCCCGCTGATCCACCACGGCCTTCAGCTTGGCGAGCCAATCCTCTGCCTCCACCACCTTCTTCCCGGCAAAGTGCCCACACTTCTTCGGCCATACCTGATCCTCGAGAAAGATCCCGGCGGCCCCCGCCCCGTGCAACAGCTCGGCGGTCCGTATGCAGTTGAGCGGGTTGCCGTACCCGGTATCCGCGTCAACGATCACCGGGAGGTCCACATTCGTACAAACGCCGCGGGCGGTATCGGTAATCTCGCTCTGCGTCAGGTATCCGAAGTCGGGCGCCCCAAGCCGCGAGGCGGAGACGGAATAGCCGGAGATAAACAACACATCGAAGCCCGCCTGAGCCGCCAGACGAGCCGACATCGCGTCATAGACCCCCGGCATGTTTATGGTCTTTCCCTCGGCCAGCTGACGTCGAATCGATTCGGCAAACAAGTTCAAAAGGTCTTCCTTTGTCCGGCCCCCTCGTCGCGGGCAAGCCTTGTATCGCCCAAGCGAATATCCTAGTACCCATGTCGTTCATCGACCGACTCCGGCAAATCCGCCATACGCCGCTGGATATCTCGATAGCCGCAGCAATCGTGCTCATCGGTCTGCCCGTGGTACTGGCCGGCGCGGTTGGCCTCGGCGCCTACCTGTATTTCTTCAAGCTCTCCCCGCCGGTGGCCATCCCCGAGCCCGAGGGGTTGACTGAAGCTCGCTCCAGCCATATCTATGCGTCCGACGGCACGCTGATGGCGACTTTGCGCGGCGCCAACTACAGAGTGCCCGTCGACTACGACCAGATGCCCGATCATCTGGTCCGGGCAACGGTGGCCTCGGAGGACGAAAGATTTTTCGAACACAGCGGCCTGGATCTTGCGGCGATCATCCGGGCGCTGACTGAATCGCGCGGGGACGATGAACAGCTGCGCGGCGCTTCGACGATCACGCAGCAGTACGTCAGCTCGGTGTTCGTGGGCAAGGAGCGGAGCCTGGCCCGCAAGATCAAAGAAGCGCAGATGGCCACCCAGCTCGAGCGTGAGGTGGGCAAGGAGAAGATTCTCGAGCGCTATCTGAATACCGTCTATTTCGGCGCCGGGGCCTACGGAGCGGAGGCTGCGGCCAACACCTACTTCGATAAGCCGGCCTCAGAGCTCACGGTTTCGGAGTCGGCCATGCTGGTGGGTCTAATACCGGCGCCCTCCAGGTACTCCCCCTACGCGTCCACCGAGCAGGCTGAAAGGCGCCGGCAGCTGGTGATAGACCGCATGGAATCGGCCAACTTCCTCACCTCCGCCCAGGCCGCCGAGGCTCGCCGAGATCGGCCCGAGCTTGAGGAGATCACCGTCACCGAAGAGGTATTCAGGTACCCCTACGCGGTGGACGCGGTCAAAAAGTACCTCCAGAGCCGCTACGGGGTTGACCGCGCGTTCAACGGCGGCCTGGAAGTTACAACCACGATCGATCCTCGACTGCAGGATCAAGCCGAAAAGGTGGTGACCGAAGCGTTGCCCACCCCGGATGATCCATCGTCCTCCATTGTTTCCATCGAGCCCTCGACAGGGTATGTACGCGCGTTGGTCGGCGGCAGAAATTTCGAAGACGAAAAGTTCAACCTGGCCATTCAGGGCCGGCGGCAGCCCGGCTCTGCGTTCAAACCCTTCGTACTTACCTCCGCGCTGGAGTCAGGTCTGCTGCCGAGCACGAGATTCAACGGCCCTTCAACCCTGTGCGTACCGGGGTGGAGGCCGGAGTGCCAGGTGAGCAACTACGGACGATCCGGATTCGGCACCATCACCGTAGAGCAGGCCACGGTCAACTCCGTCAACACCGTCTACGCCCAGATGATCATGAGGGTAGGCCCGTCCGAGGTGGTGGAAACCGTACGCCGCATGGGAATCCCGGGCCCCACCTGGATGCCGCCGCGCTCGGGCTGCGCGGTAACCGAAGAGGATCTCTGCCGCACGGAGATTGAGCCTTTGCCCGCGCTGGCGCTCGGTTCCGAGGAAGTGACACCGCTGGAAATGGCCTCCGCCTACGGCACTCTGGCCAACAGAGGCGTCTACCAGGAACCCGCGCTCGTATCCAGGATCACCGACGCTTCCGGGGACGTCATCGAGAGCGGACCCAAGAAGCCGGAGCGGGCCTTAGAGGAAAACATAGCGGACAACGTCACCTCTATCCTGCAGGGCGTGGTCACTTCCGGCACCGGCACGCGAGCAAACATCGGCCGTCCGGTAGCCGGCAAGACTGGAACCGCCCAGAACTTCCAAAACGCCTGGTTCGTGGGTTACACGCCGGAACTCTCCACCGCCGTATGGGTGGGATACACCGAGTCCAATCGGGAACTTTCCAATATCCAGGGATTTTCACAGGTGACGGGGGGAAGCATTCCGGCGTCAATCTGGAAAACCTTCACGGAAGAGGCCCTTAAGGACGTTCCGATCTCCGAGTTCCCGGAGGCAAGCCCCATGGGCGCGCTGGCGCTGCCATTCAAGGCGGACAGTTCTGCAGGTTCCTCGCCCGATCCCTCGCCGTCGCCGGAGACGTCACCGACCGCAACTGCGCCCGCCGCCTCCCCACCACCAATGGAACCGATGGAGCCGTCCGAACCTGACGAAAGCGACGACAGCCAGCCACCCGGGCTACTGGACCGGCTATTTGGTTTTAGATCTTCCGATACAGAGTCATCGCCATCTCCGGCGGGATCTCCATCGCCGCTACCGTCGCCCCCCGGTTAGCCTTAATAACCGCCTCCGCGACAGAAACGGACGCATCACTCTCTCTACCCGGTCGGTGCTTCCTGGCCCGGAGGAGGCTGCTCGGTGCCGGGCACCCCATCTCCTGTTTGAGCTTCCGGCTCACCGGCCTCAGCTTCTCCGGTGCCGGGTTCCGTCTCGTTTCCGGTGGCATCGGCATCATCGGCAGAAGCCTGATCAACTCCGCTGCCCGGACAGCGCAAAATTCTCTGACAGACTCTGTCTATCGGCGTGACGCTAAATCGAACCGTCTCCGAGGAGCTTCCCGCCGACGTAAGCGTCGGTATGATCCCGTGGACCCGCCCCCTTTCGTCAATAACCGGTCCACCGGCAAAGCTCTCGGATACGTCCGCCTCCACAATCAGATTCGGCTCGATAGACAGTACTTCAGCTTGGACCAGTTCGGCGTAAGGGCTTGACCGCGAACTTCCTACCGCCCACAGATTCTCGCCCTCGGCGGGAGGGGACCCGGCGATGCGCAGAGACCTGGAAACTCCATCTGGGTAAATCATCAGCGCCAGTCCGTTACCCGGATCGACCTCATAAACCTCGGAGCTCAACTCAATGTGGCGGACCCGAACCCTGGTGTTAGGGGCCTGCGGATCCGCCCCCACCACCAGAGAATAATTAGTAACTATCCAGGCGCTGCCACCCGGTGAGTTCACCACGAAGCCGGACCCGCTGGTTCCAACCAACCCTTGGTCTCGGCCTCGCACCCCGGCAACGGCCGGCGCCACGGATTCAGTCAACCTTGCCATGACTTCCTCGGAGTCCCGACCGACCTGGGAAACGCTTAGCGACGCTTCGGGGCTCCGACCCGGTGCGTTTTCAATCTGCTCGATCTGTCCCTCGAGCGTGTTACGAAGCTCCTGCTGCGATTCGAGCAGCTCGCTGCGCAAATCGTTGATTTCGCTCTGATAAAAGACAAAGAGCATGAGCCCTGAAAGCCCTGCCCCCAAGCCGAACATGAGCACCCAAACAGCCAGCGACACCACCGTCTTGGGCATAATCCAGCTGAACCCCTCCCCGAAGGGGTCGGGGGGTGGGGTAGCTTGCTGAAATCGGGGATCGCCCGCGGGCGCGGGCCCCGATCCATACCCCGGCCTTTGACTGGACATGCCTTGATCCTACCTCTGACTCAAGCGCCTTGCGCGCAAACGCCAGGCTATCCAACCCGGCCCGGCCCTGTGACGCGGTGCTTGTGACCGGTGCTGCGGACAAACGATAGGATGTTGGCAATCGATCCCATGGCGTGCCGCGGGGAAGCCGGAGAGCCACCCACCTCCAAGATCAGCACCTAAAGGACTAAGCCGAAATGCAAATGCCCCAGAACGCATTGGGCGAGGCCGTGCCCGACCTGCTCCCCGCCGCCCACGGCGGGCCGCTGGTTCACGCGGTGGCGGACCAGTCCGACCGCGAGCAGTGGCTGGAAGCGGCGCCCCGTCTGCCTTCGCTCGAGATTGGACCCTGCACAACCGCCGACCTGGAGTGCATCGCAATCGGCGCCTACAGCCCGTTGCGAGGATTCATGGGACGCTCCGACTACGAGTCGGTTCTCACAGATATGCATCTGGAGTCCGGCCCGGCGTGGACTCTTCCGATAACCCTCTCAGCCACCGAAGAGCAGGTGGAGGCGATTGGGCGTTCCGACGAAGTCGTCCTGACCTCCGACACCGAGCCTCTGGCGATTTTGCACGTTGAGGAGATCTTCACCTACGACCGGCAAGCCGAAGCCCGGCACGTCTACAGGACCGAGGACACAGCTCATCCGGGCGTAGCGTGCCTGGAAACGCAGGGCAGCCGTCTGATCGGCGGGCCAATCTCTCTGATCGGATTGCCGTCAAGACGCGACTTCCCGGACCGGCGGATCACGCCACTGCAGATGCGCCGAGAATTCGCTTCCAGAGGGTGGAGGAAGATAGCGGGCTTTCAAACCCGCCGGCCGATGCATCGCTCCCACGAGTACCTGACCAAGTGCGTACTGGAGACGGTGGACGGCCTCCTGCTGCATGCGCTGGCCAGCGGCACCAAGGTAGACAACGTCTCCGCGAAGACCCGGGTCGCTGCTTATCAGGCCCTCATCGACGAATTTTATCCGGCCACACGGGTAATTCTCGGTGTGTTTCCGGCAACTATGAGGTACGCAGGACCCAGGGAAGCGGTATTCCACGCACTATGCCGCAAGAACTACGGGTGCACCCACTTCATCGTAGGCCGCGACCATGCCGGTGTCGGCGGGTACTACGGGTCCTTCGAAGCGCACACCATCTTCGACGAGTTCACCAGCGAAGAACTAGGGATCGTCCCCGTGCTGGTGGATCACGCCTTTTGGTGCCGGCTGTGCGGCCAAATGGCAACGGTCAAGACGTGCCCACACTCCCCTGAAGAGCGGGTGGCACTGTCGAGCACCGAGGTGCGGCGCCGCCTGACCGCCGGAGAGTCGATCCCCCAGGAGTTCACGCGGCCCCAGGTGGCCGAGGCGCTACGAGAGGCAATGCAGGTCGACGCCGGCGAAAACAACCGCTAGGCGGGACCGCGCCTTTACCACGATCCCCCGCTCCTTTACCACGATCCCCGCTCCTTTACCATGATCCCCCGCTCCTTTACCACGATCCCCCGCTCCTTTACCACGATCCCCCGCCCCCTCCGCCGGCGCCCCCGCCGGAGAAGCCTCCGCCCGAGAAGCCGCTGGCGCCCGTTGACGCCGGCGTGGAGGTCATGGTCCCCGCGGTAGTCACCGTAAAACCGTCCATCGCTTCACTAAAGGCAGTCGCCGTAAAAGGATGGTGGCCGACGTACCACGTGGTCTCAGGTAATTCACCGTCAAGGCCCTCAAACGCTTTCGCCCACTTCTGCGTGCACCCGAAGACGATGGCGTAGGGAAGGTACTCTGAGAACAGGTTCTTTTGCTCCGCAAATCGAGCCCGATCGGCTTCCGATTCCTCGATAAACCGCTGAAATCCTTTCACCTTCCGGAGAATGGCTGTTCCCTTGGCGCTCCGCGCGGGCATCTTTTCGGCGCCGATCAGCACTAGCAATCCCGCGAGGGGAAACGGCACGGCCAACAGCCCTAGAGTTGTGTACGCAGCGGTCGCCACCAGCAGCCCTGCGCCTAGGACCAAAATTGCCGCCCCGATGCCTACCCAGGTCGCGCGGACGTGATCGGGCCGCATATTGAACCAGCCTCGCTTCACCACGTCTCGATACAACTCCTCCTGCACCTTATTAAGGCGCGAAGCGAAGGTGTCCTTGAGGTCGCTCATAGCAACCACGTCGCCGGACCGAAATAACGAATCGAACAGCCTACGCTCATACTCTTGGAGGTCATCGCCTTCTTTGAGCTTGGTCAGCAACCAGTTGGGTTTTGCGAACCAGCCTTCCCTTGGCACCTCTTCAATTTTCAAATACCCGCGTACCGCAAAGTCGACGATAGTTGCTATTACATCCAGCGGATGTGCCGTCTCGTCGATCAAGGTGCCTACCAGGCCGGGCCTGAGGTCGTTTGGAGGCACGAACTCCACCGGAACGACCGGA
>JAHWKV010000047.1 GCA_019347725.1 Actinomycetota bacterium | reverse complement strand
GAGGTGACGATCATCACCGGCCAGATCGGCCAACGGCGGGCCAGCGTTCGCTGGAGCAGACCCCGGTAGAACACCTCTTCGGCGATCGGCGCCGCGACCACCACGACCAGCACCAGCACCAGCACGCCGGGACCGGAGGCCTTGTCGGAGAGATCCCGGGCGGGTTCGGCCAGCGCCTCCCGGTCGGTGTCCGACAGCAGCAGGATGGGCGCCTCGATGCCCGCCTCGCGCACGGCGGCGCCCTCCTCCACTCGGGCAACGCCCAGCCAGTCGGCGCCCCCCTCCAAGGCGGCGGTAGCCGCCTCTACTTCCCCGTGCCCGTAGCCGTTGGCCTTTACCACCGCCAAGAAGGCGGCGCCCGGCTCCAAAGCTGCCTTAATCCGCGCGACATTGCGGCTGATGCAGCCAAGATCAATCTCGGCCCACACACAAAGCGCACGGGTCACTGCTCGAATCTCCTCATCACCTGTGCAATTGCCCATAAAAGGTCACTTGCAATCACCGAACGGCCTCCAATCTGGCCGGCAAGCAGCTCACCGGCCAGACCATGCAGACAGGCCGCCGACCACGCCGCCTCAAAAGGCGGCATCTGCGTGGCCAGCGCGGCCACCATTCCGGTCAGCACGTCACCGGTGCCCGCCGTGGCCAGCATCGGGCCACCCGCATCCACCAATACGACCTCTCCTGAAGGTTCGGCAACGACGGTTCGAAACCCTTTTAACAGCACCGTGGCCCCGGTGGCCTGCGCCGCCTGAACGGCAACCTCCACTCTATTGGAGTTGACCTGCTCGACGCCCATCGACAGCAGTGCGGCCAGCTCGCCGGCATGCGGAGTAAGAATAGTCGGCTCGGAGCGTTTCGCCAGCCATTTCGCACGTCCGGATAGAGCCGCCAGGCCGTCGGCGTCCAGCACCACCGGCACCGTGACGTGGGTCAGCAATTCCTCGACGAACCCCTGCACCCGAGCACTGCGTCCGATGCCGGGCCCCAGCGCCAGCGCATCCCACTGGTTGGCCCACCCGGTCACCGTAGCCGCCGCGGTCTGGTCAAACTGCCCCTCATCGGTTTCGTCAACGCCGGTGGTGAGCGCCTCCACCACCGTGGGCGCCACCTCGGAGCGCACAGACCGGGGTACCGCAACCCGGACCAGCCCGGCCCCGGCTCGCATCGCGCCGGAAGCGCTCAAGGTGGCCGCCCCGGTCATGCCTACCGACCCGGCGGCAATCACGATCTTGCCCACGCTGCGCTTGTGCGCCGACGCGGAGCGCGGGGCCAGCTGCCCGGCCAGGTCGAGCTCGGCGGCCATGCGCACCTGCGTCTCGACGAACTCCTGCGGGATCCCGATGTCCACCACGATTACCTTGCCGGCAAGCTCTGCCCCCGGCTGCAGGAGGAGGCCCGCCTTGAGGGCGCCCATGGTGACCGTAGCGCGAGCTTGGACGGCTGGACCCCCCACCTGCCCGGTTAGCCCGTCCACCCCGGAGGGGATATCGACCGCGAGCACCGGCGCGCCCGAAGCCCCGATTACCTCCACCGCCTCGGCCGGCCGTCCCCGGATGGAGCCGGTGAACCCGGTGCCCAGCAGGGCGTCGACCACAAGATCCGCCCCGGCAAGCAACCGGTGCAGCTCGGCCGGCTCGAACTCGCGCACCCGGCACGAGGTAGACCGGAGCAAGGAAAAGGCCCATGCAGCATCACCGGCCAGCGTGGCGGGGTCGGCCACCGGCACCACGGTGCAGCTAACCCCGTGCCCGGCGAGGTAGGCCGCGCAGACAAATCCGTCGCCGCCGTTGTTGCCCTTGCCGCACACGATCACCACCCGCCGACCGTAGCCGCCGTCCATCATCTGCAGCGCCGCCCGGCCCAGCGCCCGTCCAGCCCGGCCCATCAGGTCCTGAGAGGCGACGCCGGAGGCAATGGCGGCCTTATCCGCCGCAGCCATCTGGGCGGGTGTCGCGACCTTTTGCACCTTAGGTAAGCTCCGTGCGGATCAGCTCGGCCAGGTCGCCGGCGAGGGTCTGTGCGGTGTCCTGCTCGGCAGCCTCCACCATCACCCGCACCAGCGGCTCGGTCCCCGAAGCCCGGACCAGAATCCGCCCGGATCCCTGCAGTTCCCGCTCCATCCGGCCAATCTCTTTTTGAACTGCAGAACAGGATTCCACCCGCTTCGGACTGGGTATCTTGATGTTGACGAGCACCTGGGGGAAACGCTCGACAACGGAAGCTAGATCGGAGAGTTTGCGCCCAGTGGAGACCATGCGACCCGCCAACCTCAAACCGGTGACCAGCCCGTCTCCGGTGGTGCCGAACCGGGAAAAGATCAGATGACCGGATTGCTCGCCGCCTATGGAGGCACCCCGTCGGCGCATCGCCTGCAGGACGTAGCGGTCCCCCACCGGCGTCTCCACCATCTCGACCTCCCAGTCGGCCAGCACCTTACGCAGACCGAGATTGGCCATCACCGTGGTAACCACCAGCTCCCCTTCCAGCTCACCGGCGCCTTTAAGCTCCAGCGCCAGCAGGGCGATCATGGCGTCGCCGTCCACCTCGGCGCCCGTCTCGTCGATGGCGATCACCCGGTCGGCGTCGCCGTCGTGCGCCAGACCGAGATCCGCTCCCATCTCAACCACTCGCTCGGCCACCGGAATAATGTTGGTGGAGCCGCAAGACCGGTTGATGTTGGTGCCGTCGGGGTTGCAGTTCATCGTCACCACCTCGGCCCCGGCCTGGCGGAAGGCGGCGGGGCTGGTGTGGTAGGCGGCTCCGTTGCCGCAGTCGAGCACGACTTTCAGGCCTTCAAGGTGCCGGCCCTCCAGGGCTCTAAGCGCCGCCGACACATAGGCCTGCTGGGCTCGAAAGGCCCTGCGCGAGTTACCGATGGACGCCCCGGTTACGCCGGCCGGCGGTTCGTCCACCAGCCGTTGGATCCGCGATTGAACCTCGTCGCTCAGCTTGTAGCCGTCGGAGCCGAAGAACTTGATCCCATTGTCCTGGTACGGGTTGTGCGAAGCCGAAATCACCACGCCGGCGTCCGCCCGCAGGTGCGTAACCAGCATGGCCACCGCCGGCGTGGGCACGACGCCGCACACCACCACGTCCCCGCCCGCGGACATGATCCCCGCCGACAACGCCGCTTCCAGCATCTGCCCCGAACGACGGGTGTCGCGCCCGACCACGATCCTCGGGGTGGCGCCGGCCAGCGAAAGCGCGGTGATCGCTCTGCCCAGGTTCATGCTCAGCTCCGGGGTAAGCACCTCGTTGGCCACGCCACGCACACCGTCGGTTCCGAAAAGCTCGCTCACGAGGCCAATGCTACCGGCCCGGCAGCTGCACGTGTCCCGAAACGTTCGGGACCTTCGGCCCTATCGATCTCTCGCCGGGCATGGAACTCTAACTCCGCCGGCTGTCCGTTAACAGCGCAGGTACGCAGAGGATGAAAGTGCTTGTAACCGCAGCGTCCCCAAAAGGCACGAGCGATCCTATTGACGAAAGGATTTACTCCACGTTGCAGCGGCACGGCGTCGATGCTCACCACCGGCACCCGCAGGACGTCGTAAGCGTGGCCGAATTCGACGCAGTGATCATCGGCAGCGCCCTGCATAACGGACGGTGGCTGCGCCCGGCCGTCGACCTGGTGGACCGGCAAGCGCCGCAACTGAGGCAGCGCAAGGTCTGGCTCTTTAGCAGCGGCTCAACCACCGAGCCGGTGGCAAACCGCCTCCACTCGCTGGAGCTCGCCAAGGTAAAGGCCAAAGCGGCAGCGGTGGAGCATCGCATCTTTCCCGGCGCCATGGGCGGTGAGGTTCGGGAGTTCGCCGGCGCCGCAATGGTCGCACCGCTGCTCAAGCCGGCGGAAGGCGCTTACGACACCGATCAGGCCCGCAGGTGGGCGGCCGGCATTGTACGGACGCTGCGTGCGGAGTCCCTGCGACCAAGCGAAGGGCAGCTGACCGTTTAGGGATCCTCCGTTAGGCACCGAACACTGGGAGGTCGGCAATGAAGGTACTGGTGACGGCGGCATCGAAACATGGCTCAACACTGCAAATAGCCGAAGCCGTCTGCGAGGCTATGCGGCGGCGCGGGGTCGATGCCCGGCTGCTGCCCATAGAGAAAGTGAAGTCCCTGGAGGGCTTCGACGCCGTCGTGCTGGGCAGCGCCGTCTACGCGGGCCGGTGGCTCAAGGCGGCCAGGCGCATGGTGGACGAGCACCGGGCCGAGCTCACCGAGCGGCCGGTGTGGCTGTTCTCCAGCGGCCCGGTCGGCAAGCCCCTCGAACCCGAGCGCTCGCCGGAGTTCGACAAGATGACCGAAGCGACCGCAGCTCGGGAGCACACGCTGTTTCCCGGCAATATCGATCGCCGGGTCCTAACCGTCGCCGAGCGGGCCGTCGTGTCCTCACTGCAGGCCCGTACCGGAGATTTCCGGGACTTCAACCAGATCCGGCAGTGGGCGATAGGCGTGGCGGACGAGCTGCGCGACATCGAACGTTCTCAGATCAAAAGTCTCGTCGGTTAAGCGGCCAGATCCGTCTTCCTGAGCCGGCGGGCGGCGGCTTTGTAACCCGTAACCGCAGCCCCCAGCAGCACCGAGAGCCAGGTAACCAGCACACCCAGCGAGAAGTACAGGGGCCCAGGCTCTATGTCCAGCAACAGCAGCGTCCAGGGCAGGGCTACGAAGATAACCAGGATGGCACCACAGGCGATGGTCCACTTCCGGCCGCGTACCGCCAGATAGTAGACGGGCACCGGAAGCAGGAAGGGGACAAACAGTGCCAGGATCGCTATGGGAGCCTCGGCCGCCAAAGGGGTGTACGGGACCCGGAAGTAGGCGATGAGCAGGGGAACGAGCACAATGCCGGCAAACCAAGCCCTGGTGCGAGCCATCCCATCCCGATCCATGATGGCACGTAAGTTACCATATAATTCCAGATCCTGCCAGACGGCACTACGTGGCCGGCGCGGTTCTCTGGCTCTTGACGGCACCCACGATCGAGGCCACCAGCGTCGCCAGGAAGTAAGGCCCCTGCGCCAAGTAGTGCAACTCCCCTGCACACACCAGCAGCCACGGCGGAGCGGTCAACGCCAGCAGGATCGTCCCGCACAACACCATGGCCCGGGGGTCGGTTACCCAGAAGTAGTACACGGCCGCCGGCAGGAACAGGGGCGAAAACTGCAGCAGGACCAACCCGGCCTCCATGAGACTCGGCCGGGCGACGATGACCATTACCAGATACGCCAGCAGGATAGGGGCCGCGGCTCCGCCGGCGAAGATACGCCTCGTCACGGTTAGTTGCCGGCGGTTCATGACGCATTATTCTGCCAAGCCGGCGCACCGACCGCCAGCCCCAAGGTTACCCAGGCGCGTCAGAAGGCCCCGTAGGGCCTCCTGACGAATTACGAGTGGGCTTACCGCTTGCTGTACTGCGGCGCCTTGCGGGCCTTCTTCAGACCGTACTTACGACGCTCCTTGACGCGGGAGTCCCGGGTCAAAAAGCCGGCTTTCTTAAGCGGCGGGCGCAGATCGGGGTCCAACTCCGCCAGTGCTCGGGATATGCCGTGGCGCAGGGCGCCGGCTTGACCGGCCACTCCCCCGCCCTCGATACGAGCGACTATGTCGTAGGAGCTGGTCAGCTCCAGAATCTCCAACGGCTCGAGAATGATGCGCCGGATCGCCATGTTGGGGAAGTAGTCGGCGAGACTGCGCCCCCCGTTTATGTCGAAGTTGCCCTCGCCGGGCATCAAGCGCACTCGCGCTACAGATTCTTTACGCCGGCCGGTGGCCCTGACCAGCTCCTTGGTTGCAGTCACAGTTATTGCTCTCCTCCAGTGGCATCGGCAGATACCGAGCTCGCCTCGCTCCTGCCGGCAGATGGTCCTCCCCGGGCATTGCTCAAAACCAGCGGCTCGGGCTTTTGGGCCGCGTGCGGGTGGTTGGGACCGGCATACACGTTGAGCTTCCTGGCCATCGCCCGGCCCAGTTTGTTGTGGGGCAGCATGCCCTTGATGGCCTTTTCAACCATCAAGGCGGGGCGCTCGGTCATGAGCTTTTCGTAGCGGATCTCGCGCAGCCCTCCGGGGTAACCCGAGTGACGGTACCAAATCTTTTCTTCAGACTTGTGGCCGGTGAGGCGGACCTTGTCGGCATTGATGATCACCACGTGGTCACCGCTGTCCAGGTGCGGGGTAAACGTAGGCTTGTGCTTGCCCCTGAGAATGTGAGCCACCTGAGCGGCAAGCCGCCCGAGCACCAGGTCTTCACCGTCGACGACCCACCACGTGCGGTCAATCTCGGATGCCTTGATTGATTGCGTAGTCTTTTGCATACCGGTCCTATCCTACTGTCACTAGACGAAATCGATTGAGTGCTCTACCTCGGTCCACCATCACAGGAGCTCCCCCGGGTAGCTGACCGAGACCAAGAACAGGCCGTGGGGAGGCGCCACCGGACCCGCGGCGGCGCGGTCTCGTGCGTGCAGTATCCCGTCCATGTCGTCGGGGCTGGTCTTGCCGGTGCCCACCTGCACAAGCGTTCCTACGATCGAGCGCACCATCTGCTGCAAAAACGAGTTTGCGGTGATCCGAATAGTTACCAACTCCCCGTCGCGCTCGATCTCGATCGACTCGATCCGCCGCATGGGGTTCTTACCTTCCTCTACCCTGGCAAACGACTCGAACGAGTGCTCCCCGAGGAGGCTCTGCGCGCCCTTGCCCATGAGCTGTTCGTCGAGGGCCTGCGGAAAGTGCCAGGTGGTGTGACGCGCAAACGGGTCGTGGATAGGGCGATTCAAAATCCCGTACTCGTAGGTGCGAGACGTCGCCGAGAAACGAGCGTCGAAACCTTCGGCTGCCTCCTCCATCTCCAGGACAGCTATCTCCGGCCCGCACATCGAGTTGAGCCGGCCTGCGCAGCTGTGCACGTCGACGGCGGCCTGGGACTTGAAGGACATGACCTGACCCAGCGCATGCACCCCGGCGTCGGTCCTGCCCGCCGCGGAGGTGAG
>JAHWKV010000046.1 GCA_019347725.1 Actinomycetota bacterium | reverse complement strand
TGTTGGTCCTTACCGCCAGCATGGCCTGGACCTGGTCGAGGCTGTTGGAGGCCTCCTGGCCCAGGCTCGGCAGATCTTCCAGCCGGATGTGGCCCACCGGGCGGACGTCGCGCTCGACGCACAGCACCGGTGTCTCTTGAGGGCACGACCGAACGGTCCAGCCGTTCAGCTCTACTGATGAGCCCACCTGCTCCCAGGCGATATCGGCCTCGGGCGCCGGGCTGGAAGACACCGCCGGCGCCTCGTCGCTGTTTCCGCAGGCGCCGGCCGCTAGGAGCGCAAGCGCGGCCAGGCCGCGCAACATCGTCTGCGATACGGATGCCGGCGCAGGCGCAGGCGGTTCTACAGGACCGGCCGGGCGCCGGGGGAAGATTTCAAGCAACTCCACGACACTTTACCCAATGTGCCGAGTACCGTCCGCTGCTGCGCTAAGCCTTATCCGACCGGGTTATAGTCCCGGCTGGCCAGGTAGTCCGGCCGCCGCTTAGGAGCTGCAAACGGCTCGACCGGAGTGTTTTCCACGCTGTTGAACACCAAGAAGATGTTGGTGCGGGGGACCGGCGAGATATTGCTGGGTGAGGCGTGCATGGTGTTGCAATCGAAGACGGTTACCTCCCCGGGTTCGCCGGTGCAGACCTCGATCCGCCCGCCCGCCCTTTTGTAAAGGGTCCTTAGATGCTCACGTTCCGGCACACCCAGTTTCTGAAACTGCAGCGAAGAGCGGTAGTTGCCCTCGGGCGTCTCGCCTACGCAGGTCACATAGATGCGGTGCGAGCCGGGAATCAGCAGTAACGGGCCGTTGTAGGTGTAGTTCTCGGTTAGCGAGATGCTGAAGCTCACCGCCCGCATGGCCGGCATGCCGTCCTCGGTGTGCCAGGTCTCAAAGTCCGAATGCCAGGAAAAGTCTTTGCCTTCGAACGCCGGCTTGAAGTTGACCCGGCTCTGATGAATGTAAACGTAACTGCCGAGGATCTGCCGGGCGACGTCGACTATGCGTTTGTCGGCGGCGAGACGGGAGATGATGCGACTGGTCTCGTGGACCTGAAACATGGAGCGAACCTCGTTGCTTGCCGGCTCGATGATCGTCCGCTCGTCCTGCCTCACCTCCGGTCGAGCCACCATCTCGCTCAACTCGTTGTGGACGGCTTCGATCTCGGAGGGATCTAGGATGCCCCGCATCTGCAGAAAGCCGTCCCGGGAAAAAGACTGGAGGCCCGCATCGCTAAGAGGGCCGGGGTTGTGCCCGTATACCACGGGCTCCCGGCGCTCGATCAGCCGGGAGGTGGGCTCGATTCGGGATGGGTAACTGTCATGACTAGTGTCTGCCGGGTGCAGCAATCAACATCCTCCCCTTTCTATTCGTCTCCTTTCACTTTGATAGGTCGGGATATGAGCCGTCTTTGTCGTGCAGTTCACTGCCCACCAAGGGCGGGTTGAATACGCAAATCATGCGCAGATCTGTCGTAGCAGTCAACACGTGACGGTCGTGCTTGTCGAGCGCGTACAAAGTGCCCGGTGCGATGCTGTGGACTTCGCCGGTTTCGCGGTCTTCGAGCTTGCCTTCGCCCTCGATGCAGTAAACGGCCTCGAGGTGGTTCTTGTACCACATGGTGGTGACCGTCCCTGCGTACAGCACTGTGTCGTGCATCGAAAAGCCCATATCGTCCTTCGCCAGCAGAAGGCGCCTGCTGACGAAGGTCGGTCCTTCAACTGCCCGGTCGGTGCCGGCTACGCTGTTGAGTGTACGTACTTGCATGCCCTTAACCCGTCGCCGTGGTCAGCGTCGACTCAGAAACGGCGTTAACCGAGTTCTTGATGATGCTGAGCCCCTCTTCCAAGCCCAGGTCGTCGATGGTGAGCGGCGGAAGTAGTTTGAGCACCTCGCTCTCGGCTCCGGAGGTCTCAATGATCAACCCTCGCCTAAAGGCTTCGGCCTGTACGTCCGCGCACAGCTTCGGGTCCATGACGATCCCCTGGATCATGCCGCGGCCTCGGACCTCGGTCACATCCGGGTGGGTGTCGACGATCTCGCTCAATGCCTCGTTGATCCGCGCCGACTTTGCCTTTAGGGCACCGTAGAAAACCGGCGTCTTCCAGTAATTGAGCGCCTCGGTGGCCGTTACGAACGCCGGGTTGTGGCCCCGGAAGGTGCCGTTGTGCTCGCCTGGATCCCAGATGTCCAGCTCCGGCTTGAGCAGCACGAGCGACACCGGGAGTCCGTAGCCGCTCAGCGACTTGGACAGTAGAACGATGTCGGGTTTGATCCCGGCGGTCTCGAAGCTGAAGAACGTGCCGGTGCGGCCGCAGCCAGCCTGTATGTCGTCGACGATCAGCAAAGCGCCGTACTCGCGGCAAAGCGCCTCGATCCGGCGCATCCAACCGTTGCTGGCCGTGGAAAGTCCGCCTTCGGCCTGAACCGTCTCGAAGATGATGGCGGCCGGAGCGTCGATACCACTGCTGGAGTTCTCCAGGAAGCTCTGCAGATACTCGACGGTGTCGACGTCGTCACCCATATAGCCGTCGTAGGGCATGGTCTGACCCCCCCGGACGGCCATTCCGCCGCCGCTGCGCTTCGAGGAGTTGCCGGTGATGGACAAAGAGCCCAGCGTCATCCCGTGGAATGCGTTCGTGAAGGAAACAATCTCCTCCCGACCGGTCACCTTGCGAGCCAGCTTCATCGCCGCTTCCACCGCGTTGGTGCCCGTGGGGCCGGGGAACTGCATCTTGTACTCAAGGTCGCGGGGTTTGAGGATCGTCTCGTTGAATTTCTCCAGGAAGGCTTCCTTGGCCACAGTGACCATGTCCAGGCTGTGGACGATGCCGTCGTTGGAGAGATACTCGAGCAGCTTCTCTTTCATAGCGGGGTTGTTGTGGCCGTAATTCAACGCGCCGGCTCCCGCGAAGAAGTCCAGGTACTGCCGGCCATCGACGTCGTACATGTGGTGACCCACAGCACGATTAAAAGTTGCGGGCCATGTTCGGCAGTAGGACCTCACTTCGCTTTCGAGTTGGTTAACTACGTCCATGAGCTCCTCCTCTGCCCACGTGGGGCGCCAGGGAATTTCATAGGTCAAAGGGACCTATGCGCAGCAGTAACTCCGCTTCATGAGGTGAGTCCTGACTGCTTTCCGGAAAATCTTTTGCTGCAAATATGGTCGAGCGGTCGAAGTTGGCCCCCATCTGTTCCGCGATGGAGCGGAACAGGCCCTCCGAAGCCACGTTGGACTCGGTCACCGTAGCCTCCAGGAGCCGCACCGAGCTGCAGGCGGGGCTCTGTAGCACGCCGTTTACCATCCGGCGGGCCAGCCCGGTCCTGCGCGCCTGGGCGGCGACTGCGATCTGCCATACGAAAATCGTGTCGGGGTGAGTCGGCGGACGGTATGCGGTGACAAAGCCGACCGGCTCGCCCTCCATCTCCGCCATCAGACAGGTCTGGGCGAAATGCGTGCACATCAGCAGATAGCAGTAGGGGGAGTTCATATCCAGGCCGCCGGAGTCCTTGGCCATCTGCCACATGGAAGCGCCATCCTCGACCCGCGGATGACGCAGGGTTGCGGTTGCGGTTGTTCCCGTAGACGTCGTCATAGGCGACTGCTCCCTGTACATGGGGAGTTGCGGGAAAAGATCACAACAGCGGCCGGTTCAAAGACTCTGCAGTCGACCCGTTTTGGGGGCCGGTACATGCGCTCCAGTAGCCGCTCGTTCAGGTCCTTCGTGATGGGACGAAAACACCGCGGCAGTCGGGTAGGCGAAAGATACGCCTCCGACGAGAGGAGTCATTGAGTCTAGCTAGGGCCTGTTGTCACCTCCTGCGTAGCAAGTAGCTGGGTGCGTACCGTTAATACAAGGATATAGGGGTTCTGGCTGTACACGCCAGTTTTGACCGGATGATCGTGGACGGATTCACCCCTGGCCAGGCACCGAGAAATTTATTCAGAAATTTATTCGAAGAACCCGATGCGGCCGTCATTCCCATCGGTTGGACAGGAATGCTGCGGGGGCGGCGCATGCCAGGACTTCTGCAGTTCACGCAGGCCCCGGGTGGTTACGCCGTTTATGGATTCAATCGATTTCTTGCCGTCGGGCCCCTCGGACAGGGTGGCATCCAGGCAGCGGCTGGATTTCAGCATGACTACCAGGTTGCGAAATTCATCCGGCGGCAAGTGGGGTAGCGCTTCAGGCAGCTTCTGCGTGAGATCGACTCCGGGCGTCTCGGCTTGCAGGTCCATCACTGCCTGCAAAATGTCGATCATGGCGGTCTGCGGATCAATCTGAGAGTCGGTCATATACTACAAGTCTATATTCCGGCGAGATTTACGTGGGTGCTCTGCTAGCGCCACCGCAGGCTTCGCCGGGCGAGCCTGCGGTGGCGTTAGCGGACTTTATGCTTCGCTGTCGGCTTCGTTGGACCGGTCCTTCTTTCGCTTCCACAACAGCAGCGCTACGGCTGCCAGTCCCGCACTGGCCAGCAGCGCTCGCAGCCCCGGGCCGGCATCGGTGGGCCGGGTCTGGGAAACCGGCTGGGCCTGTACCTGTTCTTCGGCCGGCTCATCCGTAGAGGCCGTGTTGAACGTGCCCTGGGTTGACGATGACTTTGCCGGGCTCTGCTGGGCGCCCGAGTCGCTCGATGCGGACTCCTGCTCCTCCTGCTCCCCCTGGGGCTCGTCTTCGGGCTCGGGCTCGTCCTCAGGTTCGGGCTCGTCCTCAGGTTCGGGCTCGTCCTCGGGATCCGGCGCCTTGGGGCTGCAGTCCATCTCCAGGTTGAAGCAGGGCTCGAACACAGGCTCCTCGATGCACTCGTGGCAAAGCTGCCATTTCTGCTCGTCTTCAGGTTCGGGCTGCGGGCAGGTGTTGTGCCAGTTGCCGTGCATGTCCTGGTACGTGGTGCAGTCTTTGATCTGGTGCGGCCCCGGCGCGGGTGCAGAGTGAGCCGGTGCTGCCAGAGAGAAAACGGTGGCTGCCGTGATTGCGGCGACCATTAAGCTGGTGCGGACCTTGCCCGTAGCTGAATCGATGCTGGTGACCATGTCGTCCTCCTTGCCGTGGTTGGTTCGTACGGTTGGAGGAGTCCGGTGGCATGCTTTTCTTACAGAAACCGTTCAATTTATTGAATTTGTGCCGGGCGGCTTGGATGAGAGGTAGCGGGACGTTAGGAACCTGCTTAAGCCCGGCCGGACTGGGAAGATGGTTGCTTAGGAGGTGAGCTCCATCGATAAAAGTGAGGTCGGCGCAGGCAACGCAGGTTCGGGACGCTCGAATGCGGATGTGGACGGCCGCTACGTCGTGTGGTTTACGGAGCTGTCCTCGGGAGATGTCGAGCTGGTCGGCGGCAAGAACGCCTCGCTGGGGGAGTTGATCGCCAACCTGGCACCGGCGGGGATACGGGTTCCGGAGGGGTTTGCCACAACCGCTGAGGCGTACTGGCGTTTCTTGGACTCCGCAGGCCTGCGCAAGGTGATCGCCGCCCAGGTCGAACGGCTCGACAAGGGCGCGGCTCTGTCCGACGTAGGCAGCGCGATTCGCCGCAAGATTTTGGATGCCCCGTTGCCGGAGGAGATAGCCGATTCCGTAACCGCGGCGTACCGCAACATGTCGGCTGCCGCGGGCAAGGAACAGCTTGATGTGGCCGTGCGCAGCAGCGCCACCGCCGAGGATCTGCCGGAGGCGAGCTTCGCCGGTCAGCAGGAGAGCTTCTTGAATGTACGGGGCGAGCAGGCGTTGCTCGAAACCTGCCGGCGCTGTTTCGCATCGCTTTTTACAGATCGCGCTATCAGCTACCGCGAACATCAGGGTTTTGATCACGATGCCATTGCGCTGTCGGTAGGAGTGCAGCGCATGGTCCGGTCCGACCTGGCCGGCGCTGGCGTGATGTTCTCTATCGACACCGAGACCGGCTTTCGCGACAGCGTCATCATCGACGCCGCCTTGGGTTTGGGCGAGGCCGTGGTGAGCGGGCAGGTGGATCCGGACGAATATGCAGTGTTCAAGACGCTGCTTGATGAACCGGCGCTGAAGCCGATCATCTCCAAAACGAAGGGGGCAAAGCGCCGCAAGATCGTTTATGCCCCGGAGGGCGACCGGACCCGCACGCTTGAAACCGACGCCCAAGAACGTGCGGCCTACGTACTTTCCGACGACCAGATCATGATGCTGGCTCGGTGGGCGGTCGACATCGAGACGCACTATGGCCGGCCGATGGACGTGGAGTGGGCGCTCGATGGTGAAACCGGCGAGCTGTATGTGGTGCAGGCGCGCCCGGAGACGGTGCAGGCTCTTAGGGAGTCTACGCAACTGCGCAGCTACAAGCTCACCGGCACAGGACCGGTGCTGCTGTCCGGCTTGGCGATCGGCGACTCTATCGGCGCGGGCGAGGTGTGTACTCTGACCAGCCCGGCCGACATCGATCGATTCCGGGACGGCGCCGTATTGGTGACCCCCATAACGGATCCGGATTGGGAACCGATCATGAAACGGGCGGCGGCGATCGTCACCGATCACGGCGGCCGCACCTCACACGCTGCCATCGTCAGCCGCGAGCTGGGGGTGCCGGCCATTGTGGGCACCGGCGACGCGACCGAGCGGCTGACGGAAGGGCAGCCGGTGACGGTCAGCTGCGCCGAGGGCGACCAAGGCCGCGTCTATGAAGGGATTTTGCCTTTTGAACAGACCGAGCTGGATCTGACCTCGGTCGGCGCTACTAGCACCAAGGTGATGCTCAACCTCGGGAATCCGGCGGCGGCGCTGCGCTGGTGGCGCTTGCCTGCCGACGGGGTAGGGCTGGCCCGCACCGAGTTCATCGTGAGCAACCATGTCCGGGTACACCCGATGGCGCTGGTACATTTTGAGGAGATACAGGACCCCGATGCCAAGCGCCGCATAGAACAGCTCACCGAAGGCTACGACGACCGCAGCGAGTACTTCGTAGAGCACCTTGCTTACGGCGTGGCCCGTATAGCCGCGTCGCGCTATCCCGACCCTGTGGTGGTGCGGATGAGCGACTTTAAGAC
>JAHWKV010000045.1 GCA_019347725.1 Actinomycetota bacterium | reverse complement strand
GAGCTCGCGCGCGCGCTCGGCGGTGAACCGGTCGCCGGTGAAGAGGAACTCCTTGGCCGCGCGCGGGTTCATCACCCAGGGGTGCGCGAAGTACTCCACCCCCGGGATGCCCATCCGGACGACCGGGTCGGAGAAGAACGCGTCGTCGCTGGCGACGATGAAGTCGCAGGACCACGCCAGCATGAGCCCGCCGGCGATCAGGGCGCCCACAAGCAGGCGAGTACCGCCTTCGTGCTCTTTGGATCCGGCTGGAGCGTTCATTTAAAGTCCCCTCTAACTCGGCACGCCTGAGCAGGCGCGCCAAATCCTACTGTGCGCTCGACATCATATTAGCTAAGTACCCGCAGAGCCCGTTTACCCTGTAAGGGTTCAGGCCGGTGCGTAAACATCGGATGCCCCGGCCAGAGCCGCTCCCCTGGTAAAAGCAGCGCCTTGCTCGGCCAGCAGCGACTCCAACGCGGCCAGGATCAACAGGACGTTACGCCGGGTGCTGGAGTGACCCATGAGGCCGATCCGCCACGCCTTGCCTTTAAACGGCCCCAGCCCGGCGCCGATTTCAATCCCGTACTCGCTTAGAAGCCGTTTGCGCACAACTGCGTCGTCGACGCCCTCGGGCACGCGCACCGCATTTAGGGTCGTCAGCGAATGTTCGGGGACATAACTCAGACCCATAGCTTCCAGACCGGCCCGTAGCGCCCGGTGGTGCAACGTGTGGCGTGCGACACGGGCCTCAAGGCCCTCCTCGAGGACTATACGCAAAGCCTCGTGCAGGGCGTAGGTCATATTGATAGGTGCCGTGTGGTGATAGACGCGATCGCCGCCCCAATAGTTGCGCAGCATAAAGATGTCCAAGTACCAACTCTGAACCTTGCTCTGGCGCTTATCCATCACGTCCAAGGCAGCCTGCGAAAACGATACCGGCGCCAACCCAGGCGGGCACGACAGACATTTTTGGGTGCCGCTGTACACGGCGTCGATGTTCCACTCGTCAACCAACAGCTCCACCCCGGCGATGGAGGTGACCGCGTCGACCAACAGCAACGCCCCGGCGGCGTGCACCATCTCGGAGATCTCGACCAGAGGTTGATGGGCCCCAGTCGAGGTCTCGGCGTGAACGATACCTACAACCTTGGTGCTGGGGTGCTGCTTGAGCGCTTCGGCAACTGCGTCGGGCTGGATGATCTGGCCCCAGTCGGCCTCAACGGAGTGCACAGTTGCGCCGGAGCGCTCGGCCACATCCCGCATACGGGTACCGAATACGCCGTTTACACCCACAATCATCTCGTCGCCCGGCTCGATGAGGTTGACCACACACATCTCCATGCCGGCCGAACCGGTGCCCGAGGTAGCCATCGTCATCTCGTTCTTCGTTGAATAGACGGCCTGAATCATCGAACGCGTCTCGTCCATGATCTTCAGGTACTCAGGATCGAGATGCCCGATCGTCGGCGCCGACATGGCCGCCAGAACCCGTGCCGATACATCGCTGGGTCCGGGGCCGAGCAGAACTCGCTGCGGAGGGGTGATGGCCGGGGCCGTTACAGAATTCGTCTCAGGTGTCATTTAGGCTCCAGGATCGATGGATTTGCCGGTTGGCTTAGACCTTGCACTCGGGTACGCACCGCTTAGCCGGAAAGCGCCTCGGCCATGGTCGAACCCAAATCTGCGGGACTCGTCGCCACCTTCATTCCGGCAGCACGCATGATCTCGCCCTTTTCCGGCGCGGTGTCCCCGGCTTCACCGATGATGGCGCCGGCGTGGCCCATGCGCCGGCCCGGAGGTGCGGTCAGCCCGGCCACAAATCCTACAACCGGCTTGGTCATGCGGTCCCGCACGTAATGGGCAGCCTTGGCTTCCTGAGGGCCGCCTATCTCGCCGATCAGCATTACCGCGTCGGTCTGGTCATCCTCCTCGAAAAGCTTGAGGATCTTCACGAAGGAGCTGCCGTTGATGGGGTCGCCGCCTATGCCCGCGCTGGTGCTCACACCGATACCGAACTTACTCATTTGCGCCGCAGCCTCGTAGCCGAGCGTTCCCGAACGGGCAACGATCCCCACGCGGCCCGGCTCATAGATGTGGCCGGGCATGATCCCCAGCATCGCTTTGCCGACGCTGATCACCCCCGCACAGTTGGGGCCGATCAAAATCATGCGGTACTGCTCCGGGTAGCGCAGCAGGTACCGCTTGACCTTCATCATGTCCTGCGCCGGTACGCCCTCGGCAATGACCACCGCCAGCTCCATGCCTGCGTCCGCCGCCTCCATGACGGCATCGGCGACAAAGGGAGCGGGAACGAAAATCTGCGTGGCTTTTGCGCCGGTGGCCCGGACCGCCTCCTTCACGGTGTTGAAGACCGGCAGACCCAGGTGCGTCTGTCCTCCCTTGCCGGGCGTTACTCCCCCGACCAGCCTGGTGCCGTACTCGATCGTCTCCTGGGCGTGGAAGGTGCCCTTGTCGCCCGTGAAGCCCTGGAAGATGACCGGAGTGGTCTCGTCGATCAAAATACTCATGACTGCCCCTTAGATGCGGCCGCTTTGATTGTCTTTTTGCGCAGCGTATGAACCGCGGCCAGCGCGGCGTCGCCCAATTCTTCGGGGCTGGTGATTTCCAGGCCGCTGTTGGCCAGTATCTTGCGCCCTTCGTCGACGTGCGTGCCGGCCAGCCGGACGACAAGAGGCACCTTCAGTTCGACCTCACGCGCAGCCCTTACGATGCCTTCAGCCACCCAGTCGCAGCGGTTGATGCCGGCAAAGATGTTCACAAGGATCACCTGCACCTGCGGATCGGCCATAACCAACCGGAAGGCGTTGGCGACCCGCTCCGGCGACGCTCCCCCGCCGATGTCCAGGAAATTGGCCGGCTCCGCACCGGCGTGCTTGATAAGGTCCATGGTCGCCATGGCAAGTCCGGCGCCGTTGACTATGCAACCTATTTCGCCATCAAGCCCGATGTAGTTGAGCCCGTGCTGGGAAGCCTCGACTTCGCGAGGATCCTCCTGGCTGTAGTCGCGCAGCTCCCGAATGCTGGGGCGCCTAAACAAAGCGTTGTCGTCGAAGGACATCTTCACATCCAAAGCGACCACATCGCCGGACCCCGTGACAACCAGCGGGTTGATCTCGACCATGGTGGCGTCCAAGTCCCGAAACGCTCGATACGCTCCGGTAATCGCAGCAACAGCCTGCTTGACCTGTGGGCCGGCGAGGCCCAACCCGAACGCGATCTCGCGCGCCTGAAAGGGCTGGATCCCCACCGCCGGCTCGATGACCTCGGTGACCGCCTCGTCAGCGCTGGCGGTTTCCTCGATCTCCACGCCACCCTGGGCGTAGGCGACTACGGTCACCCGCTCAAGGCCGCGGTCCAGTATCAAGCCCAGATACATCTCACGGCTTATGGGTACCGCCGTTTCGACGTAGACCCGGTTGACCATCTTGCCGCCCGGGCCGGTCTGGTGTGTGACCAGCGGGTTGCCCAAAAGGGCGTGCGCCGCCTGCTCGACCTCCTCGGTGGTGGAACAGATCTTGATACCTCCGGCCTTACCTCGGGCGCCGGAGTGAATCTGGGCCTTGACCGCCCAGCGGCTCCCACCCAGCTCCTCGGCTGCCTGCACCGCCTCGTCCGCCGTGAAGGCTACGCTGCCTTTAGGTACGGGTACGCCAAAGCCGGCCAGAATCTCTTTTGCCTGATGTTCGTGAATGTCCATTCAGTTCCCCGTAGAGGCCAACTCGGCCTTCTTGATCTCTTCATCCAGATGCACAACGTTCTCGGCCATGCGAGCGGAAGCTGCGTCGATCATCTTGCCGTCCACGGACGCGGCTCCGTTGCCGGCTGCTTCGGCCTGACGAAGCTCCTCGACGATGCGCCGAGCCCGGTCGACCTCGGCCTCGGGCGGGCTGAAGACCTCGTTCGCCAGGTCGACCTGCGCGGGGTGGATCGCCCACTTGCCCTCGGCGCCCAGGGCTGCGGCGCGCCGCGCTCCGGCGCGGAAGCCCTCTGGATCGCTGAAGTCGCCGAACGGACCGTCGATGGCGCGCAGCCCGTACGCACGGCAGGCAACGATCATCCGACTGAGCGCAGAGTGCCACTGGTCGCCGGGGTAGTCGGGGTTCAGCCCTCCGATGTTCACCGTCCGCGCTCGATTGCTGGCCGCATAGTCCGCAACACCGAAGTGCAAGGCCTCGAGGCGGCCGCCGCTCGCTGCGATCGTCTCGACGTTGGCCATGCCGAGCGCCGTCTCGATCAGGGCCTCGGTGCCGATGCGGTGACTGGTCTTCAGGCCTTGCTCTATCTGGGTGAGCAGAGCATCCACCATGTACACGTCGGAAGCGACTCCGACCTTCGGAACCAGCAACACGTCGATGTGTTCGCCGGCCTGTTCGACCAGTTCGATGACGTCCCGGTACATGTAGTGGGTGTCGATACCGTTGATGCGCACTGAAGTCGTCTTTCCCTGACCTAGCCAGTCCAGGGTGTTTAGCTCTTCGACGGCGTTGGCCCGCGCCCGCACCTTGTCATCGGGTACGACGGCGTCCTCCAGATCTATGCAAACGTAGTCGGCCTCGCTGTCTAGGCCTTTAGCAAAAAACTTCTGCTGTGAGCCCGGCACCATTAGCATGCTTCGCTGCACCCGCGTACGGACTGGCTCATATCGCGTGTGACTCATGTATTACACCTGTGTCTTTCCGTAGAAGCCGGGGCCGCCGCCATAACCCGCGGCACGCCCGCGGTCCTAAATGGGACCAACCGTGGGCGTGTGTTCGATGCCGAAGCATCCTGACATCGATGATCCTACCCCAGTCCCTAGCTCTCGCTCTATGTCTCGAGCTGCGCAGATAGGTAAGGATCTATCCATGCTTGCTGATAGGCAAAGCGGATTCGCTCGAATGAGCTCAAGTGTCGGAAGTTCTATCCTGCCGGCGCTTCTCATTGCGGGCCAATATGAAGAAGACCGCGACTAGGGGCAGGAGCATTCCGCCAATTATCAGGGCGAATAGCGGGCCGCTGTGCCCCAGGTGGGCAAGCAGCATGGGCGCCGTGGGCGCAATATGTTCCAGAATCATTCCTCCGATCCGCCGGCGTCTTTATTTGCCTTCAGACGCCTCCGTGCACCAGCGTGCATCCAGATAGAGCACCATACCCAGCGGATTCAGCCTTAACAGCGCCTCTTCCCCTGCGTGCATGCGGTCGATCTGGACCGTAATCTAGTGTCGCATATGTCCAACAAACAGCCTCTTTCGACCCATCATGATCGGCGGTCCCCCCACCACGCCGCCAAGGGGCGCCGTCGCGTGGTGTTACGGCCCATCGATCGCTCCGACCTGCAAGTACTTACGGACATTCTTGCGGAGGCCGGCGTCAGCCGTTGGTGGGGAGAGCATGACCTGATGAGGGTCGAATCTGAGTTCTTGAACGGTACCGCTACTTCCATGGCGATCGAGATCGGCGGCGTCTTGGCCGGTGCGGTGCAGTTCACCGAGGAGACCGACCCGGACTACCGGCGCGCGTCGGTCGACATCTTCCTCTCCGACCAATGGCAGGGCTACGGCTACGGTCCCGAGGCTCTCAAACTACTGGCCAGCCACCTCATTAACTCCAGAGGACACCACCGGCTCACGATTGATCCGGCCCTGGAGAACGACCGCGCCATTCGCGCGTACTCGTCGGTTGGCTTCCGTCCGGTCGGGGTTATGCGCAAATACGAACGGGGCCCCGACGGCCGCTGGAGGGACAGCCTGTTGATGGACCTGCTGGCCGAGGACCTGGACCTCAAGCGCTAGACCACGCTAGCGGTCGTGCTCTTTTTTCGCGTAGAAGTAGGCACCTACCGCCAAGGCCAGACCAAGAAACGTCGTCAGACGGACCAATACGGCGTAGGGCCGAAACTCGGGTCCCAGGTTCCCGCTCAGCCACAGAACCAGACCCCCGAAGGCGGCGAGCATGCCGGCGCCGATCAGCGACAACGCGGCCCTTTGCTTAACTTCAATCAATCGCTCCTTGGCGTCATAGGAGTGAGCTCGGTTGGTGCGCACATGGACGGAGTAGAAGCCCAATCCACCCAGGATGAGACCGGAAGCGGCTATCGCCGACAGTGCACTTGAGCCTATCCAGCCCACGACGACCTCCCATACCGGCGCACTGAACCCCAGCTGCCAGTCGGCCCAGTTGCGCAACACTTCGATAACCGCCCCCGCCCCCAGGCACCCCAGCAGCGTGGCAAACACGCCGCCGCCCGACGACCGTAGTTGTGAGGTAATTTCTCAATCTCTAGTGTTCTCGGGGAGCGAGTCGGACCGTCCCGACAAAGTCCAACCCCCTTCATCGGATTCGTAAAGCCATAGCAGCCCGCTTGACAAATCTCCGGAGCCGTCGAATTCATACTGTTTCGACTCGCCCCGGAAGCTCCGGTTGCTTTGAAGAAAGGCGTTAACCGCTTCGGCGTCGGCCTCAACCTCCTCGATTGCCTCAAGCAACATCCAGGCACCTTCGTAGGCTTCAAGGGCGAACCGAGGCGGGGTGGAGCCATAGGCCTCCTCAAAGGCCTCGGCAAAACCCGGCGCCGCCGCAGCGGCCGGATCGGCAAAGGGAGACGAACTGATGACGCCGGTGCCGAGGCCATCGGGGCTGGCCAGCTTAACCTGGTGAGAGGTCACAATGCGGCCCTCATAGCCTTTGGACATCAGGGATTGGACCAGCGTGGATCCGGTAGAGCCGGCGCCCCCGTAGAGCACAACTTCCGGTGCGGCGTCGGCCAGCGCGGTGGCCAGCGTATCCATCCCGGCCTCCGGCTGGACCCGTTCGACGCGCTCCGGCGTCCGGTCAAGCTCCGCCAAAGTGGGCTCGGCCCCTTCCGAAAAGGCCCGCCCGGGATCAGAGTCTTCGGTCACCAGCACGATGCCGCCGGCTACGAGGCCCGCGGCATGGGCAGCCAAGACCGCACCCTCTTGAGCGTGGTGGGCGATCAACCGGCGAAAGCTGGTCACCTCATCCGGCGGTGCAGAGGCCGTGCCGACAGACGGAACTACAAACGGCAGCTCCGCTTCCGAAAAGCCGGGACCCAGCTCGTTCACGGCCTCGGCGGTAAACGGACCGACCACGCCGATCAGCCGGGCAGTCTGCTCGATATCACCTCGGCCGGCCCCGGCTTCCCCCGGCCCGCTGTCGGGAGAAAATT
>JAHWKV010000044.1 GCA_019347725.1 Actinomycetota bacterium | reverse complement strand
TGATCTATCGCTTGATGGATGCCGAGAAGGCGAAGCACCCCATTGCGGTGATGGCCCGAGTACTGGGAGTCTCCACCAGCGGTTTCTACGGCTGGAAGGCCAAGGGCTCCAAGCTCTCGGCCAGAGCCGCCAGGGACGAGGAGCTGACCGAGACCATTAGGCAGATCCACGTCGGCTCCCGCAAGACCTACGGTGGCACCCGGGTGCAATGGAGCTAAGACTCGGCCGTCAGGAGCGCACCGGGCGCAAGCGAGTTGCCCGCCTGATGCGCCTGGCCGGTCTGGTCGGAGCTCATCAGCGCCGGCAGGGCGGCTGTACCCGTCGGGATCCGGCGGCCACCCCCAATCCAGATCTGGTGCGGCGTCAGTTCAAGGTGGATGCCCCGGACGCCTTGTGGGTTACCGATATCTCCGAGCACCCCACGGCCGAGGGCAAGGTCTACGTGGCCGCAGTCATCGATGCCTACAGCCGCCGGGCCATCGGCTGGTCGATTGCCGACCACATGCGCTCGGAGCTAGTGGTGGATGCTCTGCAAATGGCGCTCTGGCGCCGCCGGCCGCCGGCTGGCAAGACCATCTGTCACTCGGATCACGGTACCCAGTACACGTCCTGGGCGTTTGGTCGCCGGTTGCGAGCAGCTGGCCTGCTCGGCTCGATGGGCAGCATCGGGAATTGCTTCGATAACTGCATGGCGGAGTCTTTTTTCGGGACCTTGCAGGTGGAGCTGCTGGATCGGCATCAATGGAGAACCGCCGGGAGCTGGCTCTGGCCATCTTCGAGTACCTGGAGGCCTTCTACAATCCGGTACGCAGGCATTCGTCGCTGGGGTATCTCAGCCCGATTGAGTTCGAAGGCCTTCACAACCAGGTCGAATCTGCTGCATGATCAACTCAGCCAATCAGTCCGTCGAACCGGGTCAATCTCAGGGGAATCAGGCGATCCTGGACACTCCCTCGGGAGACTATGTCTTCGAAATGGTCGGCCCCTGTGACGGACATTACAACCCGTAGCGAGTACATCCAGGTGCCATGGAGGTCATAGATCTTACGCCAAACAACTCCATGACCCTGACTACCTGTCACCCCAAAGGTTCGGCTAGCCAAAGACTATTGCTCGAATTCAGCCTGATAGACAGTCCCTGATTTGAAGCTGCTGCGATTGGTCCGAACTCTGCACGCAGCGTGATGGCGTCGAGAAAACCTCGAGTTAAGATTCACCCTCTAAAATCCGGCAGAATCTCTCGTCACAAATATCGTTAGACTGTTCGGCACGGCGGGCAAGCCTGCTTAGCTCTTTGCGCATTTCCCTCAGTTCTTGTATCTGGCGCTCGATCTCGATTGCCTTAGTGCCTATCAACCCTTTTACGTATTCGCAGGGAACCTCACCGCGATCTCGAAGGGCCAGAACCTCGGAGATCTCGTCAAGTCGCAATCCGAGCGTCTGGGCGAGCTTGACGAATTTGAGGCGCTCCAAATCGGATCCGTCGTAATCCCGGTAGCCGGAAGATGTTCGGGCGGGCTCGGGGAGCACTCCGCTCGACTCGTAAAAGCGAATCGTTCTCGGATTCAAGTTCAGCTGCGTGGCAAGCTCACCAATACGCATCCATCAAACCCTCGGTAGCCTTGGCCAGTGCAGTGCTCCAGAACTTCTAGTTCGCTGTGACTTCAACACCCGGCACCGCGGGAGTTTCTGCTCACACTCCACTATAGATTCTGAAAGCTGCATAACACTCGGTATCGCGACCGTGACCTCCTAGCCGGCTATCGAAGGGCGCCGGGCCAGGTCAAAAGTGGGATATTGACGACCAGGGCCGGGATCATCAAGCTGCACCTCACCCGAACGCTCCGCGTCGGCAACCTGCTTCGCCGAGTTAAGCCCGCGGGCTTCGGACTCATCGGTCCACGTCACCATAATCAGCTTGCGCAAAGGCGTGTAGTCATCGTCGCCGGGCGCGGTCGCAAACACATCTGGCTGAAAGCCCCAGGGGTCCGAATGGCGTGTTGCCGGGAGTCGCGCCATTATCAAACACATAAACGGGCGAAAGAAGCTCGTCGGGGACCTTGGCCAGGCTGGCGACCACGGGTACCGGTGAATCCATCACGGTGTCCAGCGTCCCGCCGATGACGGCGTCGGAGACCTCGGTGTGTATGAGAAAAAGACCGGTTCGCCCTCGTAGTAGCCGAAAACCGGCGGCACTCGTGGTGCCCCGGCGCTCATGTCCATGCCACCGTCGGTCGGGCCCTCGCCCGCAGCTTCCTTCTCCCCTGAGCCAGGGGGCGACGGTGCGATCTCGGGATCCCCTCCATTGCAACTCCCCAAGACCAACAAGGCCGCAACTGCGAAGGTGGCCACTGCTCTGCACAACCCGGCCCAATCGAACCGGGAAGAGCACCGGAGCGCCGTCTCGATACGCTTGACATTCCATTCGAATGGAACCCTTAGCATGTCCGCATGGCGCGCAGGACCTTTGAAGTCCAAGACATCCGCTGCAAAAGCTGCTCGGCAGCCATTCGTAAGGAACTCGGCCGGCTGACAGGAGTAACCGAGGTCGAGCCCGACGAGGGGACCAACACCGTGGTTGTGTCGTTTACCGAAAGTGAGGTCAACCCCGAAGCCATCGCCGGGCGGCTGGCCGAAGCCGGCTTTTCGGTCAAGGACTCTACGCAAAACGAGCGCACAGCGGCGCCGAACGCTGCTAAAACTGCTGGTCGGTGGTTGCCCTACGGCCTGCTGACTTTGGCCGTAGTCGTCACCGCACTGGCCGGTTACGCCGGCTACGAGCTGTATCCACGCTTCGATTTGCCGGCAGTTGATGGCCCCGGTTTGCTGGCCCTGGCAGCGGGGGCCGGGATCGCCTCCTTCTTTGCACCTTGCTCATTTCCTTTGCTGGTCACCCTGCTGTCCCGCCAGGTGGGGGGAGCCGGCCGGGCAACCAAAGCCGGCGGCAGACCACTGCCCTTCGCGCTGGCTCTGGCCGCCGGTGCAGCAGGTTTCCTGGTGCTGTTCGGCGCCTTGGTAGCCCTCGGCGGCGGCGCCTTTGCCGGCAGCGTCACCTTTACCAGCACTGTCGGAATCGCGCTTAGAATCACGGTCGGCGCCGGTCTGATCACCTTGGGACTGATTCAGCTTGGCGTCTTGGCCGGCACATCATTTCGCTCCGTGGAGCATGTAACCAAGCGCCTCGACCGGGCTCAGGCGGGATTGCGCCGCAGGCATCCGGTGACCGGCTTTGCCGCGTTCGGCTTCTTTTACCTGCTGGCGGGGTTTGGCTGAACTGGACCGATACTGGCCGGTCTGGCGGGACAAGCTTTGGTAAACGGGGGATTCGCCGCGGCATTCCTTGCCTTTGCCGTGGCGGCACTGGTCATCATGACGCTGATGTTCGGCGCGGCCTTCGTCGCGGCACGGGCACAGGAGGCAACCGTTAAGCGAATCGAGATGAGCGCACCAGCCATCAAGAAGTGGGGAGGTGCCTTGCTGGTGGGTGTGGGGGTGTGGTTCGTTGCGCTGGCCAGCTTTGCGAACTTCTTCGCTGGCCTCTACCCGGTTTAGCGACGGTTTACGGCGGCTGCTGCAACTCCAAAAACCTCCGCCATCAGAAAACACTTGTTCGCCTTGACCAGGCGATCAGAAAACACTTGTTCGCCTTGACCAGGCGATCGCCAGAATTACCGTTATGAAAAACCCTACAACTGCCTAAGTTCGAAGGCACGCAAGGGCCTTGAAGAGATCCTGCAGGAGGCATGCGAGGGATTGGGCACGCCGCTGCCGTTCAGGCGCGGATTCAAGAATGAATTCCGTGAGCCGCAGGAACTGATTAGCGGCATCCGGCGATACTTCAAGGGAAGGCATCCCTGAAGAGCTGAATCTGTTGTCCTGGTTGGAGGCCGACTCAAAGGCCACGCTAAAATGTCGAGGCTCACGGGGGCACTACATGGGCATCTGCCGAGGAAGTAGAGGGCGCCGTGGACCGGATCCGTCACCTAGATAAGTTGTGAACCTGTCCTGGGTGCGAAACGAAAGCATGGTTCCACAGGTCCCGTTGGCTCAACGAGATGTCGGTGCGGAGCCTTCGTATGTCCCGTAAGGTTCAAAAAACTTGGCCGACAGCGATAATTGCCTGATGGCCGTTACCTCTCTTTATGTAATAGTCGGCCGGATGTTACGGCTCTTGTTCGGTCGCCTCCGATCCGGCGCTCACAATGACGTTGAGATGGCGATCCTGCGGCAGAGTCCGATACATTTTGCGCGGGCGCGATCTGGATGGACATGTCGCCGAGACTTTTATATCTTACCTTGCGCATCGAAGACTGGACCCGGTGGGAGACGGCCCGTAGCCTCGATTGCGCCGCTGCCTCGTAATCAGCGCTGTCCTAAAGGTGGGGGGAGCCCGCCAGCTAACGATGGATGTTAGCACCACCCACCGAGCTGGACCAACCCGTTCGGGGCGCAAGCTGCGTGTCTGCGGTCTGGCGCCCGGGGATCCGGGGGACATTCTTTCGGAGCGGTCGAACCGCAAGGAGGCTCAATCATCCACCATTCGGCCACCGGCCCAATCCTTTCCATCCGGTTCACCGAAATTCTGCGAGCCGTCTCCCGCCGGTCCGGAGCAACGGCAAATCGACTCATCAAGGCAACGTTCCGTGACGGCAAGGTCACGGACTGAACCTACGAGGAGGTATTCGGGAGGACCGCTAAGGCGATGACGTGGGCGCGCTTGGTTGCAGGTCTCTTCACGCTTTCCCTGTGGGCAGCGGCATGCGCCCCAGGCGAGGTTACCGAGGGTGCAGATCCCGGCGGAAAATCCCCGGCCAGCCCTCGGGCAACCGGCGTCGGGAGCCGCCAGAGCCCGCAGCCCGAGCAGCAGGCCCGCCGGAACCTCGTATGGGTCGCGGTGGAGGGTGCCAACCGGGCCGTGCTGGTCGACCTGGAAGCCGGCGAGATCCTCGAGTCGCATGACCTGCCGGGTCCGCCGCACAACATCACGGTCGCGCCAGACGGCACCGCCGCCACCAGCCTTTACGGCACGGTGGATCTGGCACTGATCGTAGACCAGCAGGTTCGGATAGCGACTCTGGGCAACCGCCCACACGACGTCAAGGCAACCGATCGGTGGTTCTTGGTCGCCAACGAGGCGGGACGGCGGATCGATTACGTGACGTTCTCGGGTGAGGCAGGGCCCAGGGTACAGCTTCGAGGGGAGCCGCACGACCTCGCGGTTCAGCCCGGCGGCTCCACCGCCTGGGTGACGATGAACGGAACGGAAGACCTGGCGGTTATCGACGTGGAGGATGGCGAGGTCGACCGTTACGTTTCCACTGGTCACGCTCCTCACGACCTGCTGTTCTCTCCGGACGGGCGGTTGTGGGTCACCGATTGGAACGGCCGGTTGCTGGTGCTGGACGGAGACGAGGTCGTAGATAGCAGGGAGCTCGGAGTCGAAGCGCACCACCTGGCGTTCACGCCCGATGGCGCCGAAGTGTGGATCACCGACCACGGCACCGCAGAGCTGTTCGTCGTGGACACCGCCACTTTGCGGTTGCTGGACACAATCGATCTGCCGGGCGCACCGCACCACGTCGCCATCACCCCTGACGGTGAGCTGGCCGCCGTCGCCGATCACACCAACGGTGAGCTGCTGGTGTATCGCACGGATACGCGGGAGAGAGTCGGCGCAGTAGCTGTGGGGAACCGCCCGCACGGCGTGTGGGCCGCAGGAGCATCCTGACACCTCTTTTCCGCAAGCCGCGTGGCGCGTAGGATTGTTTGGCACCGACCGCCACGAGGTGGATACGGGATGATTCGCTTTCCGGCCTACTCTGCAGCTGAGGGGTAGGCGTTTTAAGTGGCTCAGCGGCTTCGAATGCAAGCCTTTCCACCCTGTCGGGTCCCAAAATTCCGATTTGCCGAACCTAGGCCTCCTCAATACCCTCCCGGCCCATGTTCCTCTCGATGTGCTTCCTCTATTTCGCGCTTTCATTGGGCTGCTCACCCGCGCCGACCGGGGAGGCTTCCGGAACCTTGAGATAGTTGTTCTTCGCCATCAGATGCGCATCCTGCGTCACCAAGTAGCTCGCCCGGACTTGCGGAAGCGCGATCGAACCTTCTTGGCGGCGGCCAGTCGCCTGCTACCCAGACAGCGGTGGTCCAGCTTCTGCGTGACGCCGCAGACCCTGGTGCGCCGGCACCGGGAGCTGGTCGCGCGTAAATGGACGTGTCGCAAGGGCGGAAAGCTGGGCCGGCCCCCTCTTAATCCTTCGGTTGTCGAAGCGGTCGTTCGTTTGGCTCGGGAGAATCCGCGCTGGGTATACATGCGCATCCAAGGCGAGCTTAAGAAGCTCGGCATCCGAGTAGGCAACAGCAGCGTTCAGCGCATTCTTAACGCTCATGGGTTGAAGCCGGCTCCTCGCCGGGAGGGGCCGAGCTGGTCAGGGTTTCTACGCGCACAGGCGCACAGGATTATCGCTTGCGACTTCTTCACCGTCGAGACCGTCCGGCTCAAGACCCTGTACGTCCTGTTCTTCATCGAGCTTTCCACCCGTAAGGTGCAGGGGGTCACCGGCCATCCCGATTCGGTGTGGGTGACCAGCAGACACGGAACCTGATGATCGTTCGGGACGACGACTCGGCTCCTATGCGATATCTCATCCATGACCGAGAATCCAAATTCCCCGGTTCCTTCGATGGGGTGTTTTCGGGGGAAGGTATCAAGATCATACGCGCTCCATATCGGTCGCCTCGGGCGAATGCGTTCGCTGAACGATGGGTGCTGACCGCACGAACCGAATGCTTGGACTGGATCCTGATACGCAGCCGACGCCGCGCTGAGCGGGGTTGCGGGACTATATCGAGCACTATGATTCCGCTCGGCCCCATAGGGGCCTAGACCTTAATAAAACCGAGTCACGAAGTGACCCGCCGGAGTGCCAGGGTGCGGCTCGATTGAATTCATCGAAATGTCCTCGGCGGGTTGATTTATGAGTATGAGAAGCTGCTTGAGGCGGGAAATCTAACTTTTGGGACCCCACCGGCTTGCGTCCTGCGGCTCCCGGGTCTTAGCTACCGGGGACGTTGAGGCCGGCCTGGGAGCCGCCGCCTTCCCCCGTGTTGACGTTGTCGTCCTCTTCGGCGTCCGTTTTACCCTTCTGGTTCACTCCGTGCGGGTAGTCCGCGCCTTCGGGCACACCGACG
>JAHWKV010000043.1 GCA_019347725.1 Actinomycetota bacterium | reverse complement strand
CCTTTGACCGAGGTTAAAGGTGACCTCAACTCGTGCGCCACGGCCAGGATCACCTCGGACTTCTTGGTGTCTACCTGCTTGCGCCGTCTTATGTCTCGCAGCACCGCGGTTACCTGCACAACCGACCCGGCAGAGTCTCTTCTCAGACCGGTAGTTACCCCGGTCCACAAACGTTTGCCGGACTTGGTGGCCACTGACATCTCCCTCTCCGGCGCGCCTTTGACGGTACGCATACGGTACTGGGATGCACCCGGCCACACGCACGTCCGGTTGCCGTTGGAGTCGACGGGGTCAAGCAGATCGTCTATATACGTGCCCAGCGTTTCTGGCTGAGACCAGCCGAGCAGACGCTCGGAGGCGGCCATCCAGTGCGTGATGCGACCCTGCGCGTCGATTACGACGACGCTTTCCTGCATGGAAGCGAATACATCCTCGAGCTCGGTCATGACGGCCGCCTATACGTCCCGGGTCCGGCGTTGGCGTGCGGCTTCGAAAAGCACGACCGACGCGGCCATCCCGACGTTCAGTGACTCGACACCATGCTTCATTGGTATGCACACCGTAGAGTCCACGCTCTCCACTACTTCCCGGGTAACCCCCCAGGCTTCATTCCCCAGCACAAGCGCGGTCGGCTTCGTCAGGTCCGCATCGTGGTAGACCGTTGGGCCTTCCGGATCGGCAGCGATGGTGCCCACCTCCCGGTCACCCAGCTCCGCCAAAAGCCAGCGTACCTCAACGTTTCGGCTTACAGGCACGTTGAACAGCGCGCCCGCCGTCGCCCTGACGACCTTGGGGTTGTAAAGATCCACGGTGGTGCCGCCGATGAACAGCGCATCCGCACCCACCGCTGCGGCGCTGCGGATGATGGTACCGGCATTGCCCGGGTCCCTCACCCCCGCAAGTACCACCACCAGATTCAAACGCTCACGCAGCAGCGCCACCGGGTCGCGGTCTACAAAACGGCTCACCGCCAACACGCCGGGAGGCGTGGTTGCAGAGGAGATGCTGCGCATGACGGCCTCGGAAACCTCGACGACAGGGATGCCCTTTGAGCTCGCCAGCCGGACCACCTCCGAAGAGTCCTCCTGCGGGCACACCATCAGCGACTTCACCGACGACGAGGCGCGTAGCGCCTGTTCCACGCCCAACGCACCTTCGATGAGAAACTCCCGCCGGTCGTCGCGGACCCCACGCTTGGTAAGGCGCCTGGCGGACTGGACGCGCACATTGCGGGTACTGGTGATCACGCTAATCCTGTTGATCGGTGAACCATCGTTCACCGGCTGGGATTGCTACTGTTCCAGAGCGCCTCGGGCCGTTGCGGCCAGCGAAGCGAACGCGGCTTGGTCGTTAATCGCCAGGTCCGCAAGCATCTTGCGGTCGACCTCGACGCCGGCCTTGTTCAGGCCCTCCATGAACCGGCTGTAGGAGATGCCGTTGATGCGCGCCGCGGCGTTGATCCTGGTGATCCACAGACGGCGAAACTGGCTCTTACGGTCCTTGCGGTCCCGGTACGCGTAGGTCATCGAGTGCAGCAGCTGCTCGTTGGCTACCCGAAAACGGCGGCTGCGCGCGCCCCGGTACCCGGACGCGGCCGACATGACCTCTCTACGATGTTTGCGGCTGTGCACCGCTCTCTTTACCCGTGCCATCTACAGCCCCAGCATCTTCTTGACTTTGGGGGCGTCCGCCTTGGAAACCATTTCCGGACGCTGCAGGCGGCGCTTCTTCGTTGCCGGCTTGTGCTCCAGATAGTGTCTAACGTGCGCCTGAACGCGCACTATCTTTCCGCTACCGGTGGTTTTGAACCTTTTCGCGGCTCCCCGGTGAGTCTTTTGCTTTGGCATCTGATAAATCCTTCTCGCTTGCGTTGCTACTAACTGCCGCTTCCGCCGCCTGAGGCCTTGCCGGCCCCCGCACCTTTGGCGGCCGTCTTGCGGACCGGAGCCAGAATCATCACCATGTTCTTACCGTCAAGCTTGGGCATCGTCTCGACGGTTGCAACGTCTTCCAGTTCCTTGGCCAGCTTGGTCAGCAGCCGTGCGCCTATCTCGGTGTGCTGCATCTCTCGCCCCCGGAACCAGACGGTGATCTTCACCTTGGATCCCTGCGAGATGAAGCGCTCGATGTGGTGCCTTTTGGTCTCGTAGTCGTGAGATGAGATCTTTGGCTTGAACTTCATCTCTTTTACGGTGACCTGTTGCTGGCGCTTACGTGCCTCCTTGGCCTTCACGTCCTGCTCGTACTTGTACTTCCCGTAGTCCATGATCTTGCAGACCGGAGGATCGGCCTGAGGAGCTACCTCCACCAAGTCGAGGTCCATTGTTTGCGCCTCACTTTGTGCCTCAGCTATCGGCATGATGCCCAGCTGTTCTCCTCCTGGGCCAACTACACGCACCTCCGGCACGCGAATGCGGTCGTTTAACCGCGGCTCTGGAGCTATCGGCTACCACTCCCTAGCTTGCTCTGCAGCATTGACCTCCTAGTTGTCCATTTACGACGGGAACTGCTCAGTACGGTAGTGGGGCACAAAAGCGCGCGAAACCCACAAACGATTTCAACCTTACCATGCGCCATCCCGACTTGGCGTTCAGCGCAACAGGGGCGCCGGCGCCGTCCGGGAGGGTTGATCAATCCACGATTTTCGTTATCGGAAGCTCGAGGATGTCGCGGGCTCCCTTGGCCTTGAGGGTTGGGATCAAAAGGTTGATGACTTTCTTCTCCACGACGCTCTCGATGGCGTATCCCCTCCGGTGCGCCAGCTGCGACACAGTCGGAGCCCCTAGGGCGGGGATCACCTCCACCACCGCTTCCAAATCCGTCTCGTCCACGTTGAGCTTGACCAGAACCTTACCCCTGGCGTCGACCGCGCCGAAGATCAGGATCTTGAGCTCTTCGAGGGCCTTGCGTTTTTCCGGATCGGCCCAGGAGTCATGGTTGGCTATGAGCAGCGTCGGCGACTCCAGCAGTATGTGGATGATCCTCAGACCGTTCTTCCGCAGCGTGCTGCCCGTCTCGGTGACGTCGACAATCGCATCGACGATCTCCGGAACCTTCGCTTCGGTCGCCCCGTACGAGGTGAGCACCTTGACCGGGATTCCCAGTCCGTCGAACAGCTGCTGGGTGAGGTTGGGGTACTCGGTAGAGATCCGGCTGTTTGCGGGCATGTCCTCGACTTTTGTGATGTCGGTTCTCTCCGACACCGCAAGAACGATTTTCACTATGCCGCGCTCTCCCACATTGCCCTTGCTGTAGGCGAGCTCGGCTACATGATGAACATCCACTCCGGTCTCGCGAACCCAGTCCAGGCCGGTCAGACCCACGTCAAAGAACCCCTCCTCCACGTACCTGGGGATCTCCTGTGGGCGCAGCAGGGAAAAGCGGTCCAGGCGCGGATCGTCCACGGTCCCGTGATAGTCGCGGTCGCCGCCTCGCATAAGACGGATGTCCGCGGCCTCGAACAGGGCCATGGTTTGTTTTTCGAGACTCCCCTTGGGGATGACAAGACGAAGCATTGCGAACAGATCCTAACGTTATAGTTGCGGCGTGGCCCGAAAGACGACGAAGCGCATCTTAATTGCCCTCGGTGTGGCGGGCTTACTAGGCGCACTATGGCTCACCGCCGTAGTTGTCAGCGGTTTCTCCGAGGGCTTCTCGCCGGGCGGGTCCTACGCCGAGGATTTCAATGAGGAATACCTGGTTAGAGGCGCCTCCGGCGACAAGGTCGCCATGATCAACGTGGTGGGAGAAATTTTCTCCGACCCGGAGAACACCTCCCCCGGAGCCTCCGACACCAACATCGTCGCCCGGCTTCGCTACGCTGCCGAGGACCCCGCAGTGACGGCTATCATCGTCAACCTCGAAACCCCCGGCGGCGGGGTCCTGGCCAGCGATGCCATCTACGACGAGGTGCGCGAGATCAGCGAGGACCTTCCGGTCATTGCGCTCATGGGCGATGTCGCCGCTTCGGGTGGGTATTACATAGCGGCCGGGGCAACCGAGATAGTGGCCCACCCCTACACATGGACGGGGAGCATAGGCGTGATCGCCATGATTCCCAATGTCGAGGAAGCCGCCGGCAAATTGGGCGTTTCTTTGAACATCGTGAAGAGCGGCGAACTCAAGACCATGGGATCGCCGTTTCGTCCCTTTACGGAGCAAGAGAGGGAAATCTTTCAAAGTTTGATTGACGAAGCGTACGAGGGTTTCGTCGAGATCGTCTCGGAAGGCCGCGACCTGCCGCTGGAGCGCACCCGAGAGTTGGCCGACGGGCGTATTTACTCGGGCGCCCAGGCCCAAGAGCTAGGCTTGGTGGACCATCTCGGCGACCGTGAGACTGCGTTCGAGCGGGCCAAGACGCTCGCCGACTCCCCCGATGCTTCCCTGGTTGTTTACCGTCCCATCGTCGGCTTTCTGGAGGCTCTAAATCCCTTTGCGCTCAGCTCTCCAACCGACCAGGTGATTGAGGAGCTGGGCGTGCTGCGCAAACCCGGCGCCTCGTATCTGTGGATCCCGTAGGGCCTGTACGGCTCTCGCCTCCGCCACTTTGAAGGTTGGTGCTTAGGGCGCTATTAGCTCCCGGTGCGTGTTGGCCAGCTCGACGGCGTCCGTGGCCACCTCGTAGCCCTTGTGGCCCTTCCCCCCGCCGGTACGGGCCAGCGCCTGCTCTGAGTTATCGGTGGTCAACACTCCGAAGGTCATAGGCACGCCGGTTTCCAGCGCCACCGCCAGCAAACCTTCCTGAGCGGCCTTGCACACGTACGTGAAGTGCTCCGTCTCCCCTTTTACCACCGCTCCCAGGCTCACGATGGCGTCAACCTTGGGCGCCAGCAGCTTGGCGATTCCCGGTATCTCAAAGGCGCCGGGCACCGATACCACGGTTACGTCTTCACTGGCGACGCCCGCGTCCTCGAGCGCCCGCAGCGCTCCCTCAAGTAGGCGGTCGGTGATCTTCTCGTTGAACCGGCTGATCACGACGCCGACCTTCAGGCCGGCGCCGTCGGGCTCGGTCCTGACCGTCCTCAAACCGAGCCGCCTTCGGGGCGAGTCACGTCCTCGCTTACCTCAAGCCCAGGCAGCAGGTGACCAAACCGATCCCGCTTGGCCCGCAGGTAGGCGATGTTCTGCTCGGTGGGGCTGGTCTCCAGCGGCACCCGCTCGGAGATGGACAGACCGTACCCTTCGATGCCCGCGTACTTCTGCGGGCTATTGGTCATCAGCCTCATGCTGGTGATTCCCAGATCCACCAGCACCTGAGCGCCTATGCCGTAGTCGCGCAGATCCGGAGGAAACCCGAGCTTCTCGTTGGCCTCCACGGTGTCGGCCCCCTGGTCCTGCAGCTTGTACGCCCGGATCTTGTGGGTGAGTCCGATTCCCCGCCCCTCATGGGCCATGATGTACAAGACGACCCCCGTACCGGCGGTCTGAATCTTCTCCATCGCCTGCCTCAGCTGCAGTCCGCAGTCGCACCGGGCCGACTGAAAGACGTCCCCGGTCAAGCACTGCGAGTGCACCCGCACCAAGACATCGGGCACTCCGTCGACCTCACCCTTGACGAACGCCACATACTCCTGGCCGTCCAGAGTGGATTGGTAGGCGTGACAGATGAAGTCGCCGTAAGCGGTGGGCATCAGAGCCGTTCCCATGCTCTCAACGAGCTTCTCCTGAACCCGCCGGTAGGCGATCAGGTCCTTGGTGGTGAGAATCTTCATGGAGAATCGCTCAGCCAGCTCCTGCAGGTGCGGAAGCCTGGCCATGGTGCCGTCGGGATCCATAATCTCGGCCAGCACCCCAACAGGGGCAAAACCCGCCAGGTGGGCCAGGTCACAGGCAGCCTCGGTGTGCCCGGCCCGGCGCAACACCCCGCCGGCGGACGCACGCAGGGGAAAAACATGGCCGGGTCGAGCCAGGTCGGTCGGCCTGGTGTTCTCGTTCGCCAGCGCCCGAATCGTGGCGGCCCGATCCTCGGCGCTTGAGCCTGTGTGGCCGGGAATCTTCAAATCCACCGACACGGTGAATGCGGTGCCGTGCGGGGCGGTGTTATCCGAAACCATCATAGGAATCGACAGCTCCTCGAGCCGCTGTTGGGGAAGGGATGTGCAGATCAAACCCCGGCCGTGGGTAGCCATGAAGTTCATGTCCTCGGTCGTGATCGCCTCACCGGGCATGACGAAGTCGCCTTCGTTCTCCCGCTCCTCATCGTCCACCACGATCACCATCCGGCCCTGCTTAAGCTCTTCGACGGCTTCCTCGACGGTTGCGAACTCCACTGTTACCTCCGTAGCTGATCTGTTGGGACGGATGCGAGCAAACGCTCCACGTACTTTGCCAGGACATCGACCTCGATGTTGACGACGTCGCCCGCCCGGCGATGCCCGAAGGTCGTGCTTTGCAGCGTGTGCGGCACCAGGCTGACGCCGAAACTACCGGTGTGCAGTTGCGTCACGGTCAAGCTGACGCCGTCGAGGGTTATGGACCCCTTTGGCACCAGGTAGCGCTCCAGCTCGGCCGGCAGGGTGAACGTTATCTCCGTCGATCCGGCCAAGTCCCGGCGGTCCACAACTTTACCGGTACCGTCCACGTGGCCCTGCACAATGTGACCACCGAACCGGTCGGAGGCGCTCATGGCCCTCTCCAAGTTCACCGGGTCGCCGGCGCCGAGCGCGCCCAGGCCGGTCAGGCGGTCGGTCTCCTCCGAAACGTCGGCCCCAAAGGTTCCGGAGTCGAAAGCGCTCACCGTAAGGCACACCCCGTTAACGGCTATCGATTCCCCCAGCTGCAAATCGCCTATGTCGCACTTGACCACGAGCGAAGCTTCGGACCGAAGATCCACAACGCCCACGGCTTGTACGATGCCGGTGAACATCAGCCGGCTTGCTCCGCACTGACCGGGTACGCGACCACCTTGAGATCCGAGCCCACTCGCTTGAACGCGGTGATAGATAGGTTCCTAGCGTCTTGGATGGAGTTTGCAGTCCACCCCTCGACGCTTCCGCGCGCACCTTCGCCCAACAGCTTGGGCGCCATGTAAAAGACGTACCGGTCGATCAAGCCCTGCGCCGCGAAGCGGCCCGCCAACCGCGGGCCACCCTCCAAAAGCAACGAGACGACTCCCCGACCGGCCAGCACGTGCAGCAGGTGGGGAATGGACACTTCAGAGTCGGGTTCCACCACACTCAGCACTTCCGCCCCCGCCTTCTCC
>JAHWKV010000042.1 GCA_019347725.1 Actinomycetota bacterium | reverse complement strand
GGCCTTATTCATTGCCGATCAACGGATTAGCTCGCCCTCCTGCGGGTAAATACGCGGGCGAGAACACAAGACTCACTACCACGTAGGAGGCATTCATGTCCGGAGTAGAAGCAAGCATTGACGTAGACGTTCCTGTACGGGTCGCTTACAACCAGTGGACCCAGTTCGAAGACTTTCCGCAGTTCATGGAAGGTGTCGAGGAGGTCAAGCAGATCACCGACGACACGCTTCGGTGGAAGGCCGAGATCGCCGGCAAGAGCGAAGAGTGGACTGCTGAGATTACCCAGCAGGAGCCCGACCAGCGGATCGCTTGGACCAGCCGGGAAGGTGCTCCCAACAGCGGAGCGGTCACATTCCACAAGCTGAGCGACGACTCCACCAGGGTAATGCTCCAGATGGAGTACGAGCCAGAAGGTGCCGTTGAGTCTGCCGCCGACAAGGCGGGGATCATCGAGAAGCGCATCAACGGCGACCTGAAGCGCTTCAAGGACTTCATCGAGTCCCAGGGCCGTGAGACCGGTGCCTGGCGTGGGGTTATTCACGCCGAAAGCTAGATATCGCAATTCAAAAAGAGGCGACCTTAAGGGTCGCCTCTTTTTATTTGTGCGGATCGTCGTGAGAGCTTTCGTGGTTCTCGGAACAGTCCCGGCAGACCAAGCACTTGCATTGTTCGCACCAGTCGATGGAGGTGGGGTTCGTGGTGCTCTGCCCACAGAAGCCGCAGCGGTAGCGCATCTCCATGTTCAACCGTCCTGCTGTCTTCGGGCTGAAAACAAGATTCCTAATCCCAGCGCCACCAGCAGCAGCGGCCAGCCCGTCCTAATAACGTCAAGGAGCCGCGTCTCGCTGAAAAGCGCCAGCACCGCCACGACCAGGAAGAAGGCCCCGAAGGCAAAGGACACCGTGTCGAACTTATGCCGCTTCATGGCCGTACCTGCCTTGCCGGAGTGGAAGCCCTTTCGACGTTGATCTGTCCGCAGAGCACCTCTGTGTCGAGGACGAGGCGAGGTCCATCGTCGTCGCCGTCGGCTACATGTTTGCATATGAGCCTTCAATCCTGCGTTGTGGCGGTTGAATAGACTCACCTGGCCCGCCAGCGCCCGGCCGTCGAATTCGACTGTGACGTCACTTGGCACGACCACGTTTATCTGACCGAAGACTACCTCCAGACCCGGCTCGGCGGGAAGCTGGTTTTGGTCATCCCAGCGCATGTCGGTTAGATCCACCGTTAGATCGCCGGCAAAAAGCTCTTGATCGTCCAGATCCTCTACGGCTGCAGGGGTGTGGCTGCGCTCGCCCGAACCTGTCTGCAAGAGTCGAGTACTCTTGAGAGATGACCCCAAAAAACACAGCGTTACGCACCGACGTACGCAACGTCGCCATCATCGCTCACGTAGACCACGGTAAGACGACCCTGGTGGACGCCATGCTTCAGCAGTCCGGGGTGTGGCGCGAGAACCAAGAGGTCATCGAGAGGGTCATGGACTCGATGGATCAGGAGCGTGAGCGGGGCATCACCATTTTGGCCAAGCAGACCGCTATTCTCTACGACGGTATCCACATCAATATTTGTGACACTCCCGGCCACGCCGACTTCGGGGGAGAGGTGGAGCGCACTTTGCAGATGGTCGACTCGGCGCTGCTGCTGGTCGACGCCTCGGAGGGACCGCTGCCGCAGACCCGCTACGTCTTGCATAAGGCTCTGGAGCGCGGGATACCGGTAATTCCGGTAATCAACAAGATCGATCGGCCGGACGCCCGCATCCCCGAGGTTCTGGACGAGATCTACAGCCTGCTGATCGACCTGGACGCCGGCGAAGAGCAGATCGATTTCCCGGTCGTATACACCGACGCCCGCAAGGGCACCGCCACCACGGACCTCGACCAACCCGGGGTGGATTTGGTTCCGTTGTTTGAGGTCATCTCCAAGGTGACCCCGGCCCCGTCCTACGACCCGGAGGCCAAGCTGCAGTTTTTGGTGACCAACCTGGCCGCCGACCCCTACGTGGGGAGGCTGGCCGTCGGCCGGGTTTTCAACGGCGAGATGTCCAGCGGAGACCAGGTAGCTCTTTGCCATCGCGACGGCAGCAACGAGCCCTTTCGGATTACCAAAATGTTTTCACACACGGGTCTGCAGTACGAAGAGATCTCGGTGGCCGGGCCCGGCGACATCTGCTCAATAGCCGGACTGGACATCGCCACCGTCGGCGAGACCGTCTCCGATCCGCAGGACCCCCGGCCCATGCCGGTTATGCAGATAGACGAGCCGACCATCCGGATGACCTTCGGAGTAAACACCTCGCCTTTGTCCGGCAAGGACGGCAAGTTCGTCACCAGCCGCCACCTCAAAGCGCGGCTGGAGCGCGAGGTCTTAGGTAACGTCTCGATTCTGCTGGAGGACACCGGCTCTCCCGATGCCACCGAGGTGCGGGGCAGGGGAGAGCTGCAGATGGCCATCCTCATAGAGTCGATGCGCCGGGAGGGCTACGAGTTACAGGTCTCCAAGCCCGAAGTCATCACCAAGACCATCGACGACCAACTGCACGAGCCGTTCGAGATGTTGCTGCTGGATCTGCCCGAGCAATTTGTCGGCGTGGTGACGCAGTCTTTGGCCCTGCGTAAGGGCAAGATGACCAACCTGGTCAACCACGGCAGCGGTTGGGCCCGTATGGAGTTCAAGGTACCCGCCAGGGGATTGATCGGCTTTCGCTCCGAGATGCTCACCGAAACACGGGGCACCGCGATCATCCATACGAATTTCGCCGGCTACGAGCCGTGGGCGGGGGAGATCCCGCACCGAATGACCGGTGCTCTCGTGGCGGATCGCATGGGAGAGACCACCGCGTACGCTCTGTACGACCTGCAGGACCGAGGCGAGCTGTTCGTCGGCGCCGGAGTGCAGGTATACGAGGGCATGATCATCGGTGAGAACGCCCGCACGGAGGACATGAACGTCAACCCGACCAAAGAGAAGAAGAAGACCAACATCCGCACCCATGCGTCCGACGAGGCCCTGAAGCTGGTTCCCCCTAGGCCGCTGGCGCTGGAGGCCGCTTTAGAATTCATGGCCGGGGACGAACTGGTGGAGATCACACCGAAACACATCCGGCTGCGCAAGCGTGAGCTGGACCAGCGTAAGCGGCTGCGCGCGTACCACCGCTCCCGCACCGCCGCCGTATAGGGGCGGCGACAATCGACGGCTATTTACGGAGGCTCTTCCTCGTCGTCGTAGACCGCTGAAGCATCCAGCAAACCGCCCTTCACGTAGTCGATCCAGGTGATGACCGTATGATAGGCGCGCGCCAGGCGTAACCGCTCCCCGCGGCATGGCGACATCTCTCCTCCAGGATCGCGGCCGGCTGGGCCGGCGCTGATGGCCTTTGCTGCCGCCCACTCCTCGCGTTGGTCTTCCCACCGAGACGCGTTCATGGGCATCAGGCCGATGTCGCTCTGTTGGACCTGCGGGCTAAGGGTGCCGCCGGCATCTAGGTATAGATCCCAGATCTCTTGCGCCGCTTGCAATACCAGGGAACGCTGCTCGGCTGTGAACTGCTTGGATGAAACTGGACGGTCGCTCCACATCATGGGTCCGCCGATGGTTTTCTTTATGGCGTGGGGGATGGGGCCGCCGGGTTCGTAAGGGTGGTTTAAAAACCATTCGACCGCTCGGTCTCTTAGGATGTAGCGAGCCGGCCGTGCTTGGTCAGGGGTTGGGATCTTCCGGCCCCCTTAGAGTCGGGGAGTGAGCTTCTTGCGCTTGACCACGGGGGCCAGCTCCCGAAGGAGGTTTCGGGTCACGTGCCTCCGGCTGGCCAAAAGGTTGCGGAACGACAGCATGCGGGCGGCCTCCCCAAAGCGGGAGTCCCTTTCCTGGGTCAGGCTGTGCCCCCAGTTGCGGAAGGCTGCCGTGGATACATCGAGCGGCTCAACCTGGAACTTGTACGCGGCCTTTACCTCGACCGGTCCCGCCGCGGCCTCCACGGCCTTGATGGCGGTCTCGGTAGAGGCTCCGTCGCCGAGGGAGTCCCGGACCCGGCGCAGTTTGGCGTTCATACGCTCGAACTGTGCGTGCACCACCCCCGGAGCGTCCTTGAACTCGGGTACGTCCCACTCCCGCTGGCTGATCCTGGTCCAGTGATCGGTAGGGCTGCTGCCGGCCAGCATGGCTCGGATTACGCCCAAGCTGGCCCGGGCGTCGTCGGAGAGCTTTGCCCAGCCGTTGCCAACGAACCAGTCGCCGGGCTCTACCCGAAAGGCATAGGACAGCAGCAGCAACTCCTCCAGGGCGATTTGCTTGCGCAGACCCTTTTCAAATGCGTTAACGGTGAAACGCGACCAGGGAAGGCCAACTTCCTTGGCCTTGCGGGCGAATTCCTCGGGGGACAGCCCTTGCTCTTCCCGGAACTGCTTGAGCCGGTCGCCGAGAAGGTGCCCAAGGCTCTTTGCCTCGTCCATTGAATCAACATATCAGTTTGGCGAGCGCGCCTGGGCTAAGTGTCTAGAATGGGTAGCAGAGACGCACACCCGATGGAAGGGCAAGGGGGCGGCACATGGGTAACTTCGGCCCGATGGAGATGCTCGTGATAGCCATCTTCGGACTGCTGGTATTCGGACCCCAAAAGCTACCCGAAATGGCTCGCCACGTGGCCCACGCGGTGAGGGAGTTTAAAAAAGTCACCGGCGACATCACCCGCGATCTGCAGTCGGAGCTGGATCTGAACTCCTACGAGCCTAAGTCTAAGACCTCCAAGTCCAGCGACTCCTCAACGCCCCGGGCCACCAAGTCCACCCCCGAAACCGACCAGAGCACCCAAAATCCGGATCAGCCGCGACCTGGACCGCGGTAGCGGCTCAACCGTAACCGTCCGCGCCGAGCTGCCGGTCGGTTAGACTCTGGCCGCATGCCTAAGTCTAATCAGCCCCCACCCCGCAAGACGGTCAAAGCTAAAGGGGCCCTACCCGCGCCTGTAACTGCTCCGGTTCGGGAGGACGTCGTGTGGTACAAGAGGCGTAAGAACCAGGCGATTATCGCCGTGGTGCTGCTGTTTTTAATCGCGTTCTTCACCAAGGTCGGGATGGACCTTGCCGCTAACGCCGACGAGCGGGAGCGGCGCGCCCGCATCATCGGCCAGTTCGAGCGCCGGGTCCAACTCTTGAACGCCGACCTACCCGCGACATTTGAACAGGTCAGTGCCAGCCCCGGCGCCTACCTGGCCGGCGAACTGCCCGAGGAGGAGTTCCAGCAGCAGGCCGATAGCTGGGTGGAGTCGTTTCGCGAGTTGCACCAGGGCATAAGAGACACCGAGGTGCCCGAGGACATGGAAAAGCTAATCGAGGCCAGGGGCCTGTTCGTGCAAAGCGCGCTCATCTTCACCGATGCAGCCAAAACGTTTGCGCTGGCGCCGGCGATCGAAGACGCCGCCCGGCGCGAGGACGCCCTGGTGCTGGCCCGTAACGAGCTCATACACGGCTCGGCGGTCCTGGCGATGGCCGAACGCCGCTTCGTGGATGCGCAAAACGAGCTCGGGGTTAACGACCCACCGGCCGACCTGCCCGGTGTGCAGTTACCAGAAGAGGAGGCTCCGCTACCTCCGCCCCCGCCCCAGGAGTCCGAGTCGGAGGTATCCCCGGAAATCCCCGAAGAAGGCCCGGCCGAAGAGGCTGGACCGCTACCTGTGCCGACGACCGAAACCGAGGAGTCTCCCGAACCGCAGCCCACGGGCTAGCTAGGTACCTTGTCACTCTCACCACAGCTCGAAGCTTTCGAGTCCAGTTACTCGTTCGGCTTCGATCCCTTTCAACGAACGGCGTGCGAATCGATCGCTCAAGGCGAGAGCGTTCTGGTCTGCGCGCCGACCGGCTCGGGCAAGACCGTGGTGGGGGAGTTTGGTGTGTGGACGGTGCTGCAGACCTCCGGCAAGGTCTTCTACACAACCCCCCTGAAAGCCCTGTCCAACCAGAAGTTCTCCGACCTGGTGCGCATCCACGGCGCCGACCAGGTGGGGCTGCTGACAGGTGACAATTCGATCAACGCTGCGGCCCCGGTTGTCGTGATGACCACCGAGGTCCTGCGCAACATGATCTACGCCCGCTCGGAGATGCTGCGGGGGCTCAGGTTCGTGGTGCTGGACGAGGTGCACTACCTGCAGGACCGCTATCGGGGCGCCGTCTGGGAAGAGGTGATCATTCACCTCCCGGTCGACGTTAAGCTCATCGCCTTGTCGGCGACGCTTTCCAACTCGCAGGAGTTCGCCGACTGGCTTGAGACCATACGGGGACCGACCCGGGTGGTCACCGAAACCAAACGTATGGTCGAACTCCACCAGACCTACCTGATCGACGGCGAGCTGCTCCCCATGTTCGTCGGCGCCGGTCACGAGCGGCAACCCAACCCCGAGATATCGCAGCGTGAGGGCCGGTCCAACTGGGACAAGCCGGTGCGCCGGCCGCAGCGCGGACGGCCGGGCCGTCGCCGCTCGCCGGGACGCCGGCTCGCGCGCCGGGCCGATGTAGCGCGCCTGCTGGACTCGCAAGACATGCTGCCTGCGATCTACTTCATCTTCTCGCGCAAGGGCTGCGACGCCGCGGTCGAGCAGTGCATGCGGGACGGGGTGCGTCTGACCGACCAGGACGAGCGAAAACAGATCAGGGAGATAGCCGAGACCCGGTGCGCCTACCTTGATTCGGCCGACCTGGACGTCTTGGGCTACGACCGGTGGCTAGAGGCCCTTACCTGCGGTCTGGCGCCTCACCACGCCGGGCTGATCCCCGTCTTCAAGGAGACCGTAGAGGAGCTGTTCCAAAAGGGCTTGGTCAAGGTAGCTTTCGCCACCGAGACCCTGTCGCTGGGCATAAACATGCCGGCCCGTACCGTGGTGATAGAGAGCCTGAACAAATTCACCGGCGAGCGCCACGAGGTGCTGACTCCGGGTCAGTACACTCAGCTGACGGGCCGGGCCGGCCGTCGGGGGATTGACACGTTCGGCTACGCGGTGGTGCCGCAGCAGCCGGACATACCTTTTCGCCAGATCGCCGGACTGGCGTCGGCGCGGTCCTTCCCGTTGATCTCCTCCTTTATGCCCTCGTACAACATGGCGACCAACCTGGTGCGCAATTACCGGCGGGAGGAGGCCGAGCATCTGCTGAACTCGTCGTTTGCCCAGTACCGGGCGGACAAGTCGGTGGTGGTAGTGGAGCAGACGATCGAGCGCAACGACGAGCAGATCGCCCACCACCTCAAGAATATGCAGTGCGAGCACGGCGACTTCGAACAGTAC
>JAHWKV010000041.1 GCA_019347725.1 Actinomycetota bacterium | reverse complement strand
AAAGCGGTGACGTTAAGGTCGATGTCGAAGGTGGCGACAGCGGCGAGGTGTCCCTCGACATAGACGACAGCGGAGACGACAACGACGAAAGCTAAATCTCTTCGTTGACGTAGCATGCGAACAAGTCCGGGGCCCTTTTTGGGCCCCGGACTTGCCTCTAGCCGGTGGCAAGGGTGATCGAGCTACAATGCGAGGCTATGCTGATCGTTCTACCGTTTTGGAGGCGGGTTATGTGATCAGGAAGGGCAGGAGGTCACTACGTTTACACCGGGGGAAATGGAGAGGTCGCGGGCCGTTGGCCACGCCACCGGAAAGTAGCCCGCCCCCCGAAACCGAGAACACCTCCCGCACCGCTGCGCCGAGACCTTCGAGAAATCCGGACCGGTCCTCCGTAGCAACGAGCGAAGAAGCCGCCACGCCAACGAGGCCGGCACAGGAAGAACAAGCGACTGAGAGCTCGGCACTGACAGACGACTCCACGGATTCTGCGGAGGGCGACAGAAAGCTGCCCGGACGCCGCAGCATGCTCCTGGTTGGCGGTCTGGGACTCATTGCCCTGGCGGTGGCTACCAGTCCGCCAGTCGTTAATACGCAGGCAAAGTCGGAGCAGGGCGTTGATACGCAGGCAAAATCGGAGCAGGGCGTTGATACGCAGGCAAAATCGGAGCAGGGCGTTGATACGCAGGCAAAATTGGAGCAGGGCGTTGCTGCATATAACGCGGGCAATTTAGATCGGGCCAAAAGGCTGTATGAGGACGTTCTGAAGATAGAGCCCGCCAACGTGATCGCTCACTTCAACCTTGGCGTTGCAGAGCAGGAAGCGGGCAACAACGCTCAAGCCGAAGAGCATTACCGGGAGGCGCTCCGGGGGAATGAGCAATTTGCTCACGCTTTGTTTAACCTCGCTATTCTTCTGGACAGGACTGATCGCGCTGAGCAGGCTGCTGAAACCTACGAACGGCTACTCGAGAGTCATCCCGATGAGGCGCGTGCTCACATCAATTTGGGTTTTCTATATATTGAGAAGCTGGACAGGCGAGTCGACGGCGAGGCGCATTTTCGACAAGCGCTCGAACTGGACCCAAATTTGGTTTCTCGCATTCCCCACGATCTCAGACCGGTTATCCGAGACCCTTGAAGGAGCCGCCGGCTTCTCAGTCACTACCGAATCCCCCGCCTTCCTAGTACCGGACTTCTGCTGGAGGGAATTCATCCCCACTGCCGCGACGAGGTCAATCATGGCAAATAGTGTACGGGTTAGGGATTACCAGTACGCACGACGAGTCGTGTGCCAGGCAAGATTAACAGCACCGCGTGCCGCGGTTTAGCCGCCGAGAATGTCCATGAACTCCTGGTGCAGCTTTCCGTTGGTGGACATTAAGCTTCCGTCGGCGCCACCGCTGGTCATTCTGGACTCAGGGTAAGGGTCGCCGCCGAACCCGCTGGCGCGGCCGCCGGCCTCTTTGACGATCACCTCCAGTGCGGCGATGTCCCAGATCTTGAGGTTGGGCTCGACCATGGCCTCGGCCGCTCCCCTTGCCACCAACATGTGCCCCCAGAAGTCGCCAAAGCCTCGATCCCTGCGGCAGTTGGCCAGGATATAGGCCAGCTGCTCGCCGAAGCCGTAGCGGACCATCCGGTGGTAGGAGCCTATGCACACGGTGGCGCCGGCGAGAGCCGAAACCTCGCTGACGTGGATGGGGTGATCGTTCATTCGGGCGCCGGCGTCCGTGGCGGCCTCGTAACGCTCCTGCAGCGCCGGGGCGCTCACCACGCCCACCTCGGTGATGCCGTCGATGCGCAGGGCGATCAAGGTGGCGAAGACCGGGATGCCGGCTGCGTAGTTGTTGGTGCCGTCGATGGGATCGATTACCCAGGTGGGCGATGAGGTGTCGCCTTGCAGCCCGCTCTCCTCGCCCAGAATGGCGTGGTTCGGGTACTGCTTTTGGATGGCCGCGCGGATGGTCTCCTCCGTCTCCCGGTCCGCTTGCGTGACGATGGAGCCGTCCTTTTTGGTGCTGATCTTCAGCTGGCTGTTGAAGTACCGCATCGTGATTTCGTCGGCCATATCGGCCAGCCGGCCGGCAAAGGCGAGTTCGTCCATAGAGCTTTAGTCCGCAGCCACTTAGATGTTGGAGGTTTCGAATATGTCGCCGAGGAATTGGTTCGCCTCTTTGACCTTCTCTGCGCTGGCGATGGTCGCAAGGGCGTAGTCGTCGCCGGTCAGGTACTGATTCGCCACGCGTTTTAAGTCCTCCACGGTGACCTGTAGAAGGCCCCTTTTGAAAGCCTCTCGTTTGTCCAGCGTGTAGCCGGAGATGTCGTCGAAGAAGCGGGTCCTGCCCTTGGTGTCGGGTGAGCTCAACGGGTCCACCGATGCGCATGAGCTCAAGATGGCCTCCTTGAGGTCATCCTCCGGGATGTCGGTGCTGGTAACTGTCGGTACCGCATCTTCGAAGACCTTCAAGGTCCGCACAATGTGTGGGTCCCTGTAGGACATGAAAGAAAAGTAGCCGGCCTCACGGGAGAAGTTGGCCATGGCGCCGTACGCGCCGCCTTTTTCCCGGATCTGCTGCAGTACGTACTTGTCGTCAAGGTAGTTGGCCAGCACCATTAACGCCGGAGCGTCCGGGTGCGCGTAGCCGACGACCTTTCGGACCATAGCGTTGTACGCCACCGGAGCGGAGGTGGTCTTGGCCTGGTGCCCGCGTCGCTCAAACGGCGGCGTCGGACCTTCTGCCGCAGGGCTGTTCGAAGGCAGCGCTGCGAGCATGTCCGCCACCAGGTCCCTTAACTCCGGCAGACTCTCCTGCTCGGCCGTGATGCAGATGTCGATGCGGTTGCCGGTGGTGAACAGGGAGTCCCGGATGGCGCCCAGCCGCTCGAGGGTCTCGTCGAGCTCTTCAGGTGCGAGAACGGACAGCTCCTTGAGTTTGCTGACGACGCTAAGGCCGTTTACCTGCTCCTCTATCTTGCCGAACGGCCCCAATGATGCCAGCGCCAGTTTTTGCGCCAGGGCGTGGCCGGCCTGCAGTATCTGGGGCTCCAACTTGCCCCGGTGCTGGTTGATGACGTCCTTCAACCGCCCCGGCTCGAAGCTGACTCCGGTGAAGATGTCGGTCAGGATGTCCACGAAGGCCCGGTGGTTGCGGGTCAAAGCCTTGCCGGAAACGCCCATCGTCCGCCTGAGCTTCATAGAGGAGTCGGCCGGCACCCGGACCATGGGGGAAGCGCCTATTCCCCCTGTGTAGCGTTCGATGCGGGCGGCCATCTGCAGGAAGTCGTCGTCCGCAGCGCCGGAGCGGGTCAGGGCAAACCCGAACACGGAGATAAGGTCCAACAGCTGTTCATCCAGGCCCGAGAAATCGAAGCGCAGGTCAATGTAGCTGATGCCGTTGGTGGGCTGAGGAAACAGGCCCACCCGGGCGCCGTTGATGTGCTCGATTCGATGGCCGATGTCTTCGAAAGTCATGGGGATGTCGGAAAGCTCCAGCGTGGGCAGTACCGATAGATCCTGCTCCTGGTCCTGCAGCGAGGCCAGTTGCTGAGCTTGATCGATTATGTGGGTGCGGTCCGCCTCATCCAGGCCCCCTTCGATGTCGGCGAGCTTGGCGGCCTCCTCCTCTTCGGAGCGACGCACGAGTTGTTGGTCGGGCTCGAGTATCAGCCGGGCGCGGTGAGGGTTGTCCAGCAGCCGGCGGCGGATCAGGTCCTCGAAAAAGGGCCCCTCCGAACGCTCGGCGTTTAGGCGGGCTAGGTCCTCGTCGAATCGAAGCGCCCGGTACGGGTCGCCATCGTGCATCAGCGCAGCCTCGAACTGATCGAAGACCTTCAGCGCATACGGTGACCCGGAGTTGCTGACCTCGCGGCGCTCCAGCTCCAATCGGTGCACCGCGGCGTCGACCGTTTCGGGATCCAGGCCGGTCGCGACCAGATTTTGTAGCGTGTCGAGGATTAAGGTCTCGATCGCTTCGGCATCCTCGGTGCGCACCTCCTTCAGCCCGGCGGCGAAGACACCCTGCTTGGCGTACACGAGGTAGCCGCTCAGGTCGTTGAGAGCGGATCCCAGACCCGAATCGATAAGCGCCTGGCGCAGTGGCGAAGCGGCGTTGGCCAGCAGCACCCGCTCCAGCACTTCAAAGGCCAGCACCTCGAAGGTGTCGGCGGAGGGGTTGACCGCCCAGGCGACCAGCACCTGGCTTTTGGCGGTGGGGTCCTCGTCCTCGGCCAGCGGATACCTCTCCACCAGGCCGGCGGGCTCGGTGAACGGCTGCTGGTCGCCGATTTGCACATCCGGCTGGATCCGCGAGAAGCGGCTGAGCACGTGAGTGTCGATCTCCTCGAGGGTGCGCTTTAAGTCCATGTTGCCGTAGGTATAGAAAAAAGCGTTGGAGGGGTGGTAGTGGCCGGCATGGAACTGTCTGAGTCCCTCCCAGGTGAGCTCGGGTATCTGACGGGGGTCCCCACCGGAGTTGTTGGCGTAGGTGAGATCCGGGAAAAGCGCCCTCCCGAGAGCCCGGAACTGGATCGCCACCGGGTTGGCCATGGCGCCCTTCATCTCGTTAAACACCACTCCTTTGAAGCGCAGTCCCGAAGAGGGGTCATCCAGGTGTTCAAACTCCAGCCGGTGGCCTTCCTGGCGGAAGGACAGCTCGGCCAGCTTCGGGAAGAACACGGCGTCCAGGTAGATGGACAGAAGGTTGTAATAGTCCTTCTCGTTGCGGGTGGAGTAGTAGTAGGAGGTGGAGTCCGGGCTGGTGGAGGCGTTCATGTAAGTGCGCAGGGACCGGGGGCTCATGGAGAAGAACGCATCCCGGACCGGATACTGCTCCGACCCCGACAGGGCCAGGTGCTCCAGGATGTGGGCGACACCGGTGGAATCGGTGGGCGGGGTGGGCAGCATCACCACGAAGGCGTTATTGTCGTCGGGAACCTGCAGATGGATGTGACGGGCGCCGGTCCCCAAATGGGTCAGCTCAATGTAGGTGCCGTTGAGGTGCGGCAGCGGCTCGTGCCGGTCTACCCGGTAGCCGTTGATTTCTGTACCTGCGCCTATCGCAGTGATCGTCTGCGTACTCAAGAAAAGTCCTTCCCTGGTCTTCGGTGAAGTCACTGGTTCCCGCCGGAGCGGCCGGACCGGCTGAGCATTCAGTCTAGTGCCTGTCCGGCCGCTATTAGCTCTCCAGACTTGTATCCGGCCCGGTACAGTAGTTGCATGGTTCGCTTTCGGCCGGTCCGGTTGGCGGTCACAGCAGTGGCGGCCATACTGCTGCCGGCGTGCAGCGTCACCTTTACCACACAGGACTCCGACGACGATGCCACCGCGGCGCCCACACCCACGGTCGAGACCACGCCCACCGTCGAAGGCGGAACCGTTATCGGATCCGGTGTCGTTGCCACCGAGGAGCGCGAGGTAGAGGATTTCGACGCAGTCGTCGTAACGGGCATCGGTGAGCTGCGTATCGAGTTCACCGGAGAAGAGTCTTTGTCCATAGAGGCGGAGGACAACATCCTGCCGCTGCTTACTTCTGAGGTTTCCGGAAACGAGCTGGTCCTAGGACCAAGGTCCGGTGTCGGTATCAGCACTCACGAGCCGATCATCTACCGGCTGACGGTTGCCGACTTGAGCGCCATATCGGTCTCGGGCAGCGTGAACGTGGACGCCAGGGGGATTGTGGGGGACGCGCTTACGGTGTCCTCCGGCGGATCTTCCGATATACGGATCACCGGCCGCGTGGATCGTCTAAGCCTGGATAAGTCGGGATCGGGCACCTTCTCGGCCCGGCGGCTGGAGAGCGCACATGCGAGGGTGGAGGTCTCCGGCAGTGGCGATGTGGTGGTCAACGCCGCCGACACCTTGGACGTATCCGCCAGCGGCTCCTCCGATGTTCGCTACGTGGGGAACCCCAGGGTGAACCGGGTGGATGTTTCCGGATCCGGTTCCGTCGGACCGCTTAACTAGTTCGCGACGTCGGCGTGGGCAATCACGCGGGTAGGGGTGACCCGCACGAGCAGCTCTCCGGGCACGCCGTTTCTGCGGCCGTACTCCTCAGCCTTGTCCGCTCCCATGTAGCGGCCTGCGATTCGGGTGGCCGACCTCAGTAGCTCGTCGGGGTCGTCGGTGAACTCGGCGGTGCCTTCGACGACCACGAAGGAAAAGGGCGGCTCGTCGTCGTCTATGCAAAGGCAAACGCGCCGATCCCGCCGGATTGCCTTTCCCTTCTGGGTCTTGGCGCCGGTATTGAAAATGACCTTGCCGTCGTCGTCGATGTCTATCCAAACGGGTGCTACGTGCGGGGCGCCGTTGGCTTTCACGGTGGCTAGTTGGGCCGTTCGGGGACGCTCCAGCAAGAACTCACGCCACCGGGACCCGGTCATCGCCACCATCCCTAACCCTCCGTAGCGGCTTGGGATAGAGCGGCCTGAGCCTTGGGCACGGTCTCCCCCGGGCCGACCTTGTACCAGGCGTCTATGATCCTGCCGTCCTCGTCGATGAGAAATGAGGAGCGCAGGATGCCCATGAACTTGTTGGCGTACATCGATCGCTCCGCCCATACGCCGAATGCTCCGGCCGCCTCGTGATCGGGATCGGATAGCAGCGGGAAGCCCAAGGAGTGCTTCTCGTCGAACTTGGCCTGCTTGGACACAGGGTCCGGACTGATCCCCACCACCTTTACGCCGTGATGGCTCAACTCGTCCAGGGCGTCTCGGACCGCGCAGGACTGCTTGGTGCAGCCAGGCGTATCGGCCTTGGGATAGAAGTACACCAATACCTTGGAGCCGGCGAAGTCGGACAGCTTTACCGGCTGAGAGTCTTGATCCAGCAACTCAAACTGGGGCGCATCGTCTCCGGCGGTTAGTTTGCTCATACCTAAGATTGTAGTGCCATGTCGTTAGATCTCATTGCTGCTGAGGTCGATGCTCGGTTCCCAGGCCTGCCGACGGGACCTGGGCCCTTCGGGGATCGGCGCTGGAGCCGGGTTTGTTGCTGCGAACCGACTGGAACGTCGAAGGTTCGGGCAGAGCCCCGTCGGCCGCTACGCGGTCGAATACGCTTTCAAATGAGTCCAGCTCATCGACGGTGAACCCGTTTTCCAGCGGTTCCACGCAGTGGCCGGGCTCTATGGCCGTCACCTCGATAATGGTCTCAATGGGTGTGCGAAACACCCGGTAGCCGACGGTGCGCTCCACCACGCGGCCGTCGACGGTGGCCCGGACTCCGTATTTCAGGCCCTGTTCACCCCCCACCGTTACCGGGATCGGCCGGGCGGCGTCTATCGCGACCTGCCGGAATCCATGCCGAAGTATCAGGCTTCGAAATTCCGCAGCCAGAAGGAGGTCGACAAGCTCAACGAGCGCCGCGCCGGCAGCATGCTC